>JAUVJM010000004.1 GCA_030596585.1 bacterium | reverse complement strand
TGGAATGGGCAGCTTGGATGTTGGGCTGACTGGCTGGAGCCTGAAGACTGGAGCCCAGGCATGGAACCGAGAAGATTCTCTCAGGTTAGTAGCAGGTGTCTCCTCTGTATGGATGATGGTTTTGATTCTGGCTATATGGCTTCACTTAGCTCAGTCGGAGAAAACACAGCTCACCATGCAAGAGGTTCCCACAGGAATCTTCTCTTTTTTGATGGGAGTGTGAAATCTTATAGTGAGGAAGTCTTGCGAAGTACAAGCGAGAATGAGATCTTTCAGATTACCGGTTCCGGATTATAGCCAGAAAATTGGGGAGCCTCAGTGGCATTTTATTCACCATTGACGATTTGAGGAGGGGAGATTGATGATAAGAAGCCTGTTTGCAGTGACACTATGTTTTTTGCTGCTGAGTTTATGCTGCGGTGAAGAGGTAAGAGTAACAGGAAGGACAGGAGGTAAATGTGCTGTTTCTCTTTCTCCTGAGAATGCCCTTCTTTTAGATAAGGATACAGACTGGAGTATCTACCAGAGCATGAGTCTACCAAGGAAGTACTGTATCAGCGTTTTTGACGGTCACGGCAAGAAAGCGGCCGGTTATATCGGAGAACAGGGAGCGGCTGAAGAACTTGGAGCAGAGTTCCTTACCAATGGAGGAATGGAAAACTGGAAAAGGGATATTCTTATGTGGGCTCTAAGCAGAGGGAAAGTAAGTGACGAAACTATCATACTACGACCTGGAACCAGTGGAGACCATTCAGTTAAGTGTACTATAACTAACGGTGAAAACCCATACGGTGCTTCGAATGCTAATATGGATCAGACGCTCTCTGTTGAAAATGCGATTTTATACAAGATGACTACCTGGATGAGGAACGGGAATGCTGAATCTGTATATGCCAAAATGCAGAACACAGATACAGGTAACAGTGTCGCTACTCCGCCGTATTTCTCCACTGATTGGGAAGAAATAACTGCCTATTTTGTGCCTTATCGCAGCTCCCTGCATGAAATTTGGATATATTTCTTCGTTACCGGTGAAGACGGAAAGTATGGTTATGTAGATGATATGTCATTCAAAGAGGTGATTGTGCCCGGTAAAAACGTGGTTAAGATATACCAGGAGAGGGATAGCTCCAATCGTGGCTGGGAAACTATTGATGCCGGTTTTGACCCCTACAAGATTTCCCATTATGTCATCGGGGAATGAGGAGAACAAATGAAGAGATATAAGAGAATATGTGTTTGCATGACGATAGTGTTATTCGTTTTCCATGCTGGCGTTGAATTTCTGAGAGCAGATGAAACAGCTAAGTGGAAACTTGACTTCAAGAAACTAAAAGTTCCTTTGATAATAGATTTCGGCACAGCTATGCCTGTAAGCCAGTATGATATCTTCACCAATGTGGAAAACCGTTCTATCAAAGACGGTAAGATTCTTCACCTAATACTTGCTGAGGAGAAGGATGCTGCATTCTATATTCCACAGGCGCGTGGAATGAAACCCGCTGACTATGCATATGCAGGTGTAGAGATAAGGATGAAAGTGAAGTTAAGCGCGGGGAGGAAAGAAAGGAAAGATAATTTAACATTCCTCTGGACAAATAATGATGGTGAATATTTTCTTCAATGCCAGTTGAGGGATATACGCGGCAAAGAATTCGTTACATACCGTTTTGAATTGGCTGATAACCAGGATTGGATGAGCACTCCTCTGCATAGTGTCCGTTTTGCTCTGGACTATTCTCCCGGAACTGTTATTGATATTGATTATGTGAGATTTAATGTTCCTCTGAGGAAAGAATTGGAAAATAAAGTATTCAATGCAAGGCTCCGGCTTTTTTACCTTGATAATGTAGTAAGCGGGTTTGCCGGGTACGGTATAAAGGTAAAAGGGCTGGAAGAGAATATCAACAGATTCAGGGATGGGACCAATGAGGCTATTAGATTGTGGAGAAAATCTGTTGTTTCGGGGAAGGAGGAAGATGCGGATGAAGCGTATGAAAAGATAATATCAGTTGATAAACTATTGAGAGATTTCTATCCTGATATTGTGGCGGGGCGGAGTTTAGCAGAACTGAAGGATAAATTAACTGCGGTGGAGGAAGTGATTGGGTTGTGCAGGGCGTCGGGAAAAAGAGTCAATCTTCCACTGGCAAGAGTGAAACAGCAGTATGACAAACTATCTGCTGTTCTTGCCCGAGGTGATTTTGATATCAAAGCAAAAGTAGATAGTATCAACAGGAAGATTGAGGGTTTTTATGTGAAGTTGGATAAGGCATCACCCTGCGAATTTCCTTTAAGGTTAGGATTGAGTCATACAAGTTTCGGAAGGTTTGGATGGTCTATAGCAAACGCTAAATACGGAGAGGGGTTGCTCATATACAATGTAACGCAGAAAGGATACCTGGTGAAGGAGCATGATAATCTTGTACTGGGTATTAATCCCGGGCGGGGAAGTACCAAGTTAGTTTCGGATAAGAAAGAAGATGTGAACTGGGTTTCTTATAAGAGATCGAGGGTATATGAAGATAGAGAGGGAAAGAAGATAAGATGGGATTTAATTTGCAGTTTATTAGCTCCCGGGCCGGTATTATATACTGATGGTAAAGAAGTGAGATTGGGTGCAAAGCATGCACCTGATAAACTTCTTATTCCGTTAGGGGATAAATGTAAGGTAATAAAATTAGAAGATGGAGAAAACCGGATAGAACTTTCCGAGAACTGGGTACTTCTTCTATGGGATGAAGTAAGGAGCAAGATGAAGTTCTCGCCGGTACTATTGGTGTTGGAGAAAAAGCCGCAGCTATTCAAGAGAAGCAAGAGAGACCTAACGATAGTTAACGAAGGGGGTATTGGACATATTGGGATAGTTGACTATAAAGGAGTTATGCCTTTTGATAAAGGAGATATTAAGGAGTGGGAGGAAAAAGTACCTGGTGAATTAGTCAGTAAATGCCGCAGGATATCAAGGATAATGACGACCTATCCTGTCACCTGCAAAGAGTTTTTTGGGATAGATGAAGAAAAAAGGGAAGTGTTTATCCGTAATGAGATGGATTATTTGAGCATAAGAGATGAATGGGGGAGTAAGGAAGAAAAATATGCCCCACTACCGCCGCTATTGAACTTTGTAAGTGATAGAGGTTATCCTGCAAAGCTGCCCGTGGAGCTTATAGATTTCAATCTGCCCACCAAGTATGGGCCATACAAGGCAGTGAAGGGGAATATGATAGAATACCGCATTCCAATACCTGATTTTCATCATCGGTGCCCGGTGGATGCAAAAGAAATGAATAAACTCAGAGCATGGTTTCCTGTTTATCATCGCCCGGAGAAAATGATGCCCAGGTTTGATATTCCCAGCTATGGCGGCGTAATCAAGCGATTGGGAGTTGGGCCTTGGGGCTTTTTTTCTCACGGTCCTTTTCCATCCATGCTATCGGCATGGAATCTGCTCAAACCGGAATCAAGAGATATACTTGTGGGTCAAATAGGTCGTTGGTATGACATATATTTCAACAGGTTAACAGATTGTTTCGGGACATTGGAAAATGCGAATTTTCTAAGGCCAAACCAGCCGTGGGTATTCATTGACAGGGTAGAGCCTTTCACAGGGAAGTATTACATGCAGGGAGGGTCTTTGTGGTTCCATTTCGGTCATGGGATAGGTCCAGGCTGTATGATGAACCGGCATGGGTTTGAAGGGCTGGGAGATACGACAAACCAGAGTAGTCGTCAAATTGAGAAGCTGTATTGCTATGCGAAATATTCAGGAAACTGGGATTATATCCGTGAGCATTGGGATATGATAACAAGAGTTTTTACCTGTATCACAAGACAGAATGACTGGGCAAATTTTGCTATTTCCTATTATGAGTGTGCCGCAGATACCCATTTCGACATGGGGCCTGACTCACTCAGAGGCCCCATAGGTATGATGTATCTCTCCAGACAGATAGGTGACGAGGAATATTATTACTGGGGAACCTACCTCGCAAGCAAAAATGCAATGACAGTGTTAGCACAGTTTCCGATGGCAGAATACCTTAAGGAATACAGCACTAAACCGCTGCCGGAGAATATATGCTGGGAGAGCGGCCTTTCTGAATACGGTCTGCCTACTTCGGCAAAGGGTAGTACTGCATGCGAACCTGTGCTGGACATGAAATCGAAAAAACGTAACCAGAGGTGCTCACTTGTGACCAACATCTACTCTGGATGCAACTACATGCTGGAAATACTGGATTTACGCTCCCAGTATATGGTGGAACCTTTCAAAAAATTTGTCTGCACAACCTACCCTTCATATTTCCCTGAGTGGGAATCTCCCTCGTACAAAGATCAGTCTCTCTGGCACACGGCAAGGCAATTAATGGTGATGGAGATCGCGGGTGAGACAACTGAAAGATTGAGGTTTCTTCTCAAAGAACTTCAATTGTTGGTTCCAAGCCACCGTATAAGTAAAGCGCTGCAAATGTTCCTGCCTTTCTCGCAGATTCAGGGAAGAACTGCTCCATGTTATTTGACCGCGTGGGAGCCTAACAAGCTTGTGAAAGGTTCCTATGACCCGAAAACCAGCAAGGCGCATATAGGGATTGAGGCAAAGTCAGGGGGGGTGGTCAAACTGAAATCAATGATGAAACCTGTGAGTATCAGTGATAATAACCGGATAATGTCAAACAAAGACTGGAAATATGATAAAGAGAGAGAGATATTGACAGTAAATGTTAGCGGACCTGGTGTTCACAACTTTGCTATAGATTATACCGGTTGGAAGAAACCTGGTGCAAAGTAAAATAATCAAAACAAAAGAGGAGGGATGAGTTATGTTGAGAAAAGTTGTAGTGCTGGTTAGTGTAGTAGTTGGCGTTTTGGGATTGGGTTGTTTTGCTCATGGGGGAGATCCGGATGAGGGACTAACTTTCTACCTGCCGTTTGATAACAGCCTGGATGCAAAAGTGCCTGGTGGAATAGAAACTCCTCAAAAAGCGCCCGAAGTTCAATATGAGGAAGGAGTCAAAGGAAAAGCGGTGGTTATCAATGGAGTGGATAAGTTAACCTACAAGGTCAAGGAAGGATATTTCTTGTTTGAAGAGGGAACGATCAGCATCTGGGTAAAGTCAAACTATGATAATGCTGCTTTTAGAAAAGAGGTATCTGAAGACATAAAGACACAGGGATGGTATTTCGCTCAGAGTTTCATTGAGGCTTCGGATTGGTGGAGAGCCAAGTTAGCTCTATACCTATGCCAGACTGGGAAGGATTCTTTCCAGGCCAATGTGTATACCTACCCGCTGATTCAGCATTTGAAGACGACAAAACTCTTTCTTGAAAAGGGTAAGTGGGTGAACTTTCTTTACACCTGGCATGTTATGGATGAGAGTTTAGATTTCTACATAGATGGGAAAAAAGTTAAGGGAGCAGTAAGTGGTCTGAAAGATAGTCGTGATCTTTGGGATATGCCAGAAAAAATACGTTATAATCTATGCAGGATAGACATTGGCGGAGGAAGTATCCAGGGCGAAAAGACTGATGCGGAAAGGAAAGAAATCCTGGCAGCAATTCTTCCTGACAACTACACCCATACTATAGATGAAGTTAGAATATATGATAGGGTCTTAGACGAAGAAGAGATAGAACAACTATCCAGCAAGTAACCTGACCAATTAATACATATTGGCACCGATGCAGACAGCAGTTGTCCAATGCACAGTTATCATTGTGATATTCATTTGCCAGGAGGATAAAATTGAAATTTGAGGGTAGAATGGATGGTTTTTTTCCATATGGTGTTCAATATTATCGTCCACCATCTCCACCAAAAAAAGAAAGAACAAAAGATTTGAGACAGATTAAGGAATTGGGTTTCAATATTATAAAGATTCAACCGCAATGGAACTGGACGAATCCAAAGGAAAATGTATTTGATTTTGAGGAAACAAAAGAATTATTGGATTTAGCCCAAAAGAACGGTATTAAGGTAGCAATTACCACCATTTTAGAGAATGCCCCCTACTGGCTGGCAAAGAAATATCCGGAAGCAAGATATACCTCTTTTGGTGGTGAAGTGGTAGATTTACAATCAGCCTGTGGTACTCCCTCTGGAGGCTGGCCTGGCTTATGTTTAGACCATCCAGGAGTGAGAAAGGCTGCCAGGAAATGGCTTGAGGCTATCACCAGGGAGTTTCGTAAACACCCCGCCCTGTATATCTGGCATGTCTGGGAAGAGCCGCATATGGAGGCAAACAGTTATTATGAAATGTCACCTTTTCCTGCTAATCTTTTCTGTTGTTGCAGCAGTTCCATGGATAAGTTCAGGAATTGGTTAAAACTGAAACATAAGAGTATTTTTTCTTTGAATGAACATTGGCATACAAAATATAGTGACTGGGAAGAGATAACTCCTCCTGCCAGACCTTGTGGAGGATATTCTCTACTAATGGACTGGCTGAAGTTTAGCGAAGAGAGTTTAGCAGAAATAATGTCCTTTCGTGTTGAAACAATCAGAGGTGTAGATAATGGGCATTTAATAATAAGTAATTCCGGTCTTAACACCTTGGATTGTGGTAAGGATAATTGGTTATTGGCCAAGCACGTAGATGAATGGGCTCTTTCTTTATTCCCACGCTTTGGTAATCAGTGTGAACCACTATGTTCCATAGGTCGCACTATAGAAGCGTTAATCAGTTCTGCCAAGGGGAAGACTTGTTTAGTTTTTGAATTACAAGCTGGAGGAGGTAGCTGGGGTAAAGGTATTTTCCGTGGAGTTCCTCCTGCACCTAAAGAGATAGCTGCGTGGGTTTGGTCTTCCATAGCGTATGGAATGAAAGGAATATTATACTGGTGTTATCGTCCTGAGACAACAGGGACAGAGTCACCCGGTATTGCTATGTGTGATTTGGAAGGCAACCTTACCGAGAGAGCAGAAACAGCTAAAAAGTTAGGACAGATTATCAATAGATATCCTGTTTTCAAGAAAGGGAAGCCATCTCTATCTGAAGCGGGGATTTTACATAATAGAGAACGAGTTAATCTTTTAAGATGTGCTCTGGAAGATAATAGATTTTTGAGTCGTTCTGTAACAGGAATTTATCAAGCGTTGTGGGACAAAAATCTAACGGTTAGATTTGTTCATCTGGACGAAACTTCTCTTCAGGAAATGAAAAAGTTCAAAATATTGTATTTTCCATTCCCATTAAGTTTAACCAATGAACAGGCAGAAAAAGTTAAACAATATGTGTATTCCGGAGGGATATTGGTTTCAGAATGCCATACTGCACAATACAATGAGTATGGATATTGCAGCCAGATAGTACCGGGCAATGGATTAGATGAAGTTTTTGGCTGCATCCGGAAAGATGTTGGTCACTCAATCGAAGAAGAGAAAATAATAATGTCCGATGGCAGGAAAGTTACAGCGAAGGGTTACCGTGAAGTGTACAAATTGACCAAAGGGAAAATAAAGGGGAAATATTCTGACGGAGCAATTGCAGTTGTAGAGAACATCTACGGAAAGGGCAGGGCTGTTTTATTTGGGACACTGGTATTTGAAAGCAAGGAAAATAGTTCTGTGTTGACCAGGCTTTTACCGGAAGATATTAAGCCAGAGATAAAAGTATCACCAGATATTTTTGCCCGCACACTAACATATCAAAAAGAAATGGCCATTATTCTAATTAATACCAGGAGGAGCATTACGGAAGTGAAAATATTTCTAAGAGATAGAAGATTTACTATTAATCCAAAAGAAATATGGCAAGGGAAGCAAATAAAAAAAAGAAGAGACTATTTAAGCTTGACATTAGAACCATTAGAATCGGCTGTGTTATATATGATATAAAGTTGACAAGAGTTATAAATTCTATGCATAAGAATCGGGTTTTGCAGAAATTAAAAAAGGGAGAGTGTGTGAATGTCGTTAACCTGGGATTTTTCCCGTGTTCCTCACTGGTGGAGCTCGTTGGCCGGATTGGGTTTGATTGTGCCTGGCTTGATATGGAACACCGCAGTTTTGGATTGAAAGAACTGGCTGAGATGGCTCTGGCCTGTCGCACAACTGGAATGGAACCGCTGGTGCGAGTTGTTAAGGGAAGGTACACCGGTATGATGAAGCCACTGGAGACAGGAGCTACCGGTTTGATGATCCCTCATTGCCTGAGCACTGAAGAAGCTCGTCAGGTAGTCAATTGGGCTAAATATCCGCCACAGGGAAGAAGAGGGTTTGACAATGCGGGTCCGGATGCCGATTATACAATGGCTGACCGGACCGAATACATGATACATTCAAACCGGGAGACATTTCTGGTAGCACAGATTGAAGATCAAGAGGCAGTTGACCGTGTTGAAGAGATTGCCAGCGTGGATGGAATTGACGTATTATTCATTGGCCCTGCTGATCTCAGTTTGAGTTACGGGATTCCCTTTCAATTCGAACACCCGACGCTAAAGAAAGCAATAGAAAGGGTGAGAGATGCTGCTGCTGCGCAAGGCAAATGGTGGGGGACCCCTTTCGGTTCCATTGAGGAGGGAAAATGGCTGGTCGAAAACGGTGCACGGTTTCTGGCGCACGGGGCAGATGTGTTAGCTATAAAAGATGGTTTTCTCCGCTACCGAAAAACATTTGAACTTATATGTTCTAATGGGAAAATAAATTATGATGTTATTAATGGATGAGATGCGTGGTTTAGTAGATAAACTGCAAGTTTTCCTGTCCATATTACAAGAGGGAAGATCATAAATATGTCAAATGTAAGGGAATTATTCAGACTGGATGGTAAAGTCGCAATTGTCACAGGCGCTGCTTATAACCTGGGTTTTGATATGGCCATTGGTTTAGCTGAGTTAGGCGCGGACATTGTGATCACCTCACGTATGTTGTCTAAGGCGCAGGAAGCAGCCGATAAAATCAAAACAGCTTGTCATGTGGACATGCTGGCGCTTCAGATGGACCACAGCGACTGGGGCCAAGTTGAGGATATGGCTGAAAAGGCTCACGCGTGGAAGGAGCACATAGATATCCTCATAAATAATGCAGGGGGCAGAACAGAACATGTGGAAAGTAATTTATTTAAACGGCCGCCAGAGTCTATTGTGGATATGATTCACACAAATCTAATCGGTCCGCTTTTTTGCTGCAAGGCAGTGGGCCGGTTTATGATGGAACAGGGCTGGGGAAAAATCATAAATATTGCTTCCATTGCTGGCTTGGTTGGACGCAATCGACGGATGTACAAGCGGAATAACAAAGGTGATCAGCCCATTGATTATGCTGCTGCCAAGGCTGGAATTATTGGCATGACGAGGGACCTTGCCGGATTGATGTCTCCGTATGGAGTTTACGTTAATGCTATTTCACCAGGAGGTTTTGATAAGGGTGATTGCCCGGAAGGTTTTGTGAAAGATTACAGCGATGTAACTATACTGGGCCGCATGGGCAGAATGGGATTGGACATTAAAGGGGCAGCGGTCTTTTTAGCATCATCGGCATCGGATTATGTGACGGGACATAATCTTGTTGTTGACGGCGGTTTTACTATTTGGAAGTAAACAATGCTTTCCGTACAATGCAATCAGCTTATTTTTGGTGACAAATTGTCCATTTCGACCACTTAGATATATCTGACATACTGATAAGAGGTAAGAAAATGGCAAAGGAACTGTTTGGCACAGATAAAAGTAGACGCTGATGGGCTATTAAACGACCTAAAAGAGATGGAGTATATTAATTGGGTCCTAATATTCTTTGGATTACAACAGACCAACAAAATGCTCGGAGTCTTGGTGTTGCTGGAAACCAGGACATTCAAACGCCTGTGCTGGATGGAGCTGCTCGCAACGGCGTCCGTTTCACCCGTGCATACTGCAGCAACCCTATTTGTCAGCCTTCTAGGATCTCGCTCATTACTGGTCAGCGTCCGCACAGACACGGTGCTTATGGGAACTCCTTTCAGACTCCAGATGACCTTTTGCCCCTTACCCACGTTGTTCGAAATCAAGGATATCAGACAGCACTTATAGGAAAAGGACATCTCGGATGGAAGTTTATAAATAAGGAATTTGACTATCATCGATTAGATGATCCTGGAGATGTCCCTGATTTTGAACCGCTTCGATGCGATTATCTGCGTTTTATGATAAAGCATAAAGTTGCTAATAAAGGATTTTACTCAGGGGATGTCCCCTTAGAACTCTCCAATGAAGTATGGGTAGGTAATGAAGCTGTTGAATTTCTTAAATCAAGGGATTCTTCAAAACCTTTCTTTTGCTGGATAAGCTTTCAAAGACCCCATGCTCCCCATACTCCACCTGAACCATATAGCTCTATGTATGACCCTGATTCCCTTAAGCTTCCTCCTAATTTTCATGCAGTTATGGAAGGCAGATTAAAAAGCATCCAGAAGGTAAAAAGTCGTCTTCTGATGGATGAACCCAAACTCCGTAAAACTCTATCACAATATTATGGACTTGTAAGTCTTATTGATAATCAGATTGGCCGGATATTAGAAGAACTGAAAAATCAGGGGATTAGTGAGAATACAGCAATATTTTTTACTGCTGATCACGGTGATTTCGCAGGTGAATTTAGTATGATGTACAAAGAGATTGGAATTTATGAACCTGTCCATCGGGTTCCGATGATTATCTCATTCCCCAAATTTTTTCCTAAAGGAAAAGTTTGTGATGAGATTGTGGAAGGTATAGATATATTTCCAACTACCTGCCGACTTACAGGAGTCAATATTCCAGATAATATTGATGGAGAAAATTTATATCCATTGCTGGAGCAGAAAGGAAAATGGACAAAAAATCGGGCAATATGTGAACACGAGGCGTGGAATGCCATTCGCACTAAAAGGTATCGGCTTCTTATGCATGAGGAGGAAGGCTGTGAATTGTATGACCATGAGAATGACCCTTGGGAAACTAAGAATGTGTTTGACAATCCTGCCTATGCCAAAGTGCAAGATACTCTTATAGAGCAATTAAATTCAATCATTTCTAAAAATGCAAGAGTTGTTACTACCTGGAGAAATGGATTTAGACCATGGCAAGATGATAATGTTCCCACCCGCCTTTTGTGGAAAGATGTAAAATGGTCAGAAGTTAAGAAACGGTTTGGATTAAAAGACGAATTATAACTCCATTTTTTTCTTAAAACTAAAAAGGAAGGGTGTTACTTTCGCACTAGGATCTGATTGTAGAGCGGAAATTACCCTAAAAAATTATGAACTTGCATGGAAGATTATGGAGGATTTGGGGATAAATCCAAACAAACTATGGAATCCTTCGCAGATTTGTCAATTATAAAAAAAAAGACATTAGCGTATATAGAAAGTATGCATATTCAAAAAAAACCTTATGGTCAATATTGCTATAGTGGAAGTACGAAAAAGCCAGTTCTTTATTCCTCCACCTATGCAGTAATGACCAGACACCTTTACAGGAACTTGGACAGTGTTTCTGGTAATGAGCGGAAAGAATGGATTTCTTATATTCAATCATTCCAGACTGAAGATGGTTTGTTCAAAGACCCCGTTGTTGCGGATAGTGAATTAGTAAATTATGATTGGTGGGGTTGGCGGCACCTAACTTGCCACGTCATAGTTGCTCTTACTGTTTGGGGATCAGTGGCTCAAAAAGAATTTGCTTGTATAAAGCCGTTCCACAATCCAGATTTTGTGAAAAAATGGCTTTTGGGGAGAGATTGGTCTACACCGGCAAGTTCTAATAATGCTGGAAATGAGATTTTAAACTACGGAACATTACTTCAGTATTCAAGAGATTTCCATAATGACAAAAAAGCAAAAAAAACTATTGAAGTAATCTTGGATTGGTTACTGGAGAATCAAAATTCTTTATATGGTGCTTGGGGACCCTATATTGATATTAACAACAAGATAGATTTGGCACAGGTAATGATGGGTGGGTATCATGAATTCTTACTCTTTTTCTATGATAAAAGACCATTTAAGTACCAAGAAATAATTATTGATAGGATATTATTCCTTCAAAATGAAAAAGGCGGTTTTATAGGCCCTCATCATGCAATGAGTTCTGCCTGCCAGGATATTGATGCAATTGACCCGTTAAGCCGTTTAACATTGCAGACTGAATACAGAAAAGATGATATTAAACTTGCTTTAGAAGAAGCAATTTCGTGTGTTCTCTCCCATCAGAATAAAGATGGTGGTTTCGTTTTTTATAGAGATAAAGATTTTGAATATGGTCACGAAGAGATGTATTCTAGAATAAATGAAAGTGACACGTTTTCCACGTGGTTTAGAACATTATCCTTGTCTATTATTGGTCAGGTGTTATCTGATGAAATACTGGGTAAATTCAACTGGCAATTTACAAAGTGTCCTGGATATCAATTCTGGTGAGGGGATTAGAATGCGAAAGAGAATATCGTTAAATGGAACCTGGTTTTTTTTAGCAGAACTTGAACCGGTTTATCATGGTTTGAATTATAAGAATCCCCACTGGGATAGAAGAAATTGGGAAAGGGTGAAAATACCCGGATGCTGGAATAAATATGCAGAGAAGTATGCCTTCTTTGAAGGAGTTGCCTGGTATGCAAGGGAGTTTTGTATTAATGAAACTACCACACATACCATGGCTCATTTTAAGTTTGGCGCAATTAATTATCTATCTGATATTTTCTTGAATGGTGCACATATTGGGACCCATGAGGGAGGATATACGGAATTTCTGGCTGATGCGACTTCCGGTATTAAGAAAGGTAACAATGTAGTTGCTATTCGAGTAGATAATAGAAGACATATAATTAAATTTCCTGCTGTTATGGGGTGGTTTAATTATGGAGGGATATACAAGGATGTTGAATTAGTTTTATCAAGGAGGATTTTTATAGAACATTTCTTTGTAAGTGCATTTCCACAGTTAAATAATGCAAAAGGAGAAATTATTTTAAAAATCAAGTCCGAATCTTCTTTTTCAGCAGAATGTAATTTAAAGATTACAGATAATTCTGAGAAAGTAGTATATCAGGATTCCAAAAATTATGATATATCAGCAGGTAATTCTGACCTGGCTCAGAGTTTCCGATTTGAATCTCCCCAAACATGGGATATGGCTAATCCGTATTTGTATAAAGCTATGCTGGAAGTAAAAGATAAGGAAGGGTCCGTATTAGATAATGTTTCTTCAAATTTCGGAGTCAGGAACATAAAAACAGAAGGGCAAAAAATTTTGTTAAATGACAAGGTTGTTAAGCTAAAAGGTATATGTTATCTTCCTGACCATCCAAAAACGGGAATTATGCTAAATAGTTTTGTGATAAAAAGTGACCTTAAGGATATGAAAGAATTAGGAGTTAATGCTATAAGATGTCACTTTCCCCTTGATGAAAGATTTCTTGATGAATGTGATAAACGAGGAATACTCGTCTGGTCAGAAGTTCCTATATATTGTGTTTATGCTAAAGATAAAAAAACCATCCACTTTACTGAAAAAGGATATACCGTGCTTGCTAAGCAGATGATTAGAGAAATGGTGATACAATCCTATAATCATCCATCTATTGCTATATGGAGTATTGGGAATGAGTGTAACGAATCTCATCCAGCAGCAAAAGAATTCTTTAAAAATTTAGTTTTGGAAATCAGGCAAATTGATAAAAATAGGCCTATAGGTTATGCATGCTGTGCTTTTGATTCTACTTCATGCACATTTACCTTAGGGGCTATAGGAGAAATTATTGATTGTATTGGCATAAATGAATATATGGGCTGGTATGATCGGTGCCATGATCCTTCTAAAAAATTTGACTTAAGTAATCTAGATAAAGCTCTGGCTAAGTTGAAATCTTTTAATAAACCGGTGATAATGACTGAGTTTGCCGCTGATGCCGTTGGTGGATACCGAGCCGATGAGTCAATGCTCTGGTCAGAAGAGTATCAATCTTTTTTTTATAGAGAAACATTTAAACTTATCCAAAAACATCGACATATTGCAGGCACATTCCCTTTCCTCTATAACGATTACATGGATCCTTCTAAGCCCGTAGATGGTCATTGGGATGGGCAGAACCTTAAAGGATTTGTTACTTATAACCGGATAAAAAAATTGTCCTTTGAAACCTTGAGGCAAATTTATAAAAATTTAAGATAGTGAAATTAGTTTGAAATTTAAAGTAGATGTGGTGAAAGAAGTGAGAGAAGCAGAGAGCTTGTCGCTTTCTACATCACTGTAAGGTGGATGTCTGTCATGCCGGTGAAGAAGGCAATTATGTTCCATATTCCGGCGGAAACAAAAGCACCCATAATCATCCCCAAAAAGAATGGCAATGAACTTTTGTATGCTTTTGGTCCGCCGTATTTTAGGATGAGAACCTTGGGCAGCCACGCAAGAAATATAGAGAACCACATAAAGTAGAAAGGAGTTGAAAGAGGCACAGCGAAACCTATGGGATGCAGCGGCCAGGCAAGAAATCTCATTCTAGCCATGGTTAAAGCAGTCATAACAACGGCGCCGATTCCAAGGAAAAGAAATCTTCTGGCGTCTACTACTTTTTCAGGATGAAGCATAAGCTCCCTTGCCCAGTTGAAGGTGTGAGAAGCCATGCCCTGCGCCTGCCAGCTCGCACAATTTATGCCTCCGTATTTGTATCCGATGCATATGACTGCAAGAATAGAGGATACAAGCCCTGCCAGTATGGCAAGAATAGCAAACACGAATATCAACCTGCCTTTTACCTTGAAGGCGCTCAGCAGTTTGAGCCCGTTAGCAAAGGAAGCCATCAGCAAAATTCTCAAGTCTCCTGCCCAGGGGAAAGTGAAACTCACTGCTGTGGCGCCTCCGGGACCTATGCCGCTTGGACCTAACGTGTTGATAGCAAAAACCCCGGCAGAAACAGGGTGGTTCATATAAGCTACTCCCGCCTGACATACGATTTTTGTCAGACCTATGAATATTGCTATGACGACAAAGAGAAAGATTAAAATACCCGGTAAAGAAAAGCCAGTCAGCTTTAACCACACACCAATGAGGAAAATACCTATTATGGAACCGAAAACTGCCGCCCTGTAGGAGAGAGGCTCATCCCGGTCATCTACATCTCTGTCGCCTTTGAATGCTTTGCGGAAGACATTTCTAAGATGCGGCCGCGCCAGCCATATCGCTGAGGCAACGAAAACCAGAAATGCGCCCATTGACTGGTACGCTATTGAAGGGCGTATTGCGCAGTATATGTCTCTTGCTCCCAGACTGAACCCAATTCTCTGGAAAATGCCTGTTTCCAACCATCCGAGAAGACAGAAAAACCATAGAGATAGAGAGATTTCTGTAGTGAGAAGATATGCAAATCCTATCAGGGGAAAGCTGAGACGAACAGGCAGGGAAAGCGCTCCTGACTGGAAGGGAATATGGGCACTAAGATTAATAGCGGGGACAAATGGGAAATATGCGTGTAATGCTATCAGCGAATTTATAATCAAAGGGATAGAAAACCCTACCCATGTTAGTTTATTCCTGAAGAAAGGCGCTATGGCAGAGCCCTGCTCCTGCTTTGCCATCTGCAAGGGAGCTTCTATCAGAGGGAAAAGAAGTCTTTCGTTATCCACCCACTGTTTTCTGAATATTGTGACCAGACATATCATTGTAAAGTACACTGTCAGAATGAAGAATGCCCATCCCGCAATGGGGCCAATCCACGCTTCCCATGGGATATGTTCTCCCTTTGGCAGACCTTCCCAGAACGTTCTTACGGCTTCCGGGTCACGGGGGGTTAGCCACGAGGGGATATGAGGGTGAATAAGTTTAGTCCATTCGTTTGCAGGAGTGGCATAATAGCGCACGCCGGAGATAAGGAATAGGAAATTCATTGTAAAGCCCCACGAGGGAATAGCGCAGGCTACAGCCATCATCATATAGATGATAACCAACTGCTGGGATGTGAAGGAGATTCGCGGGGTTAGCTTCCTGAGAATACTGTTTACGGCGAAAACGAGGATGAAGAAAAGAAATACTGCCGCTCCGGTGGAATAATCAACCGCCAGGGCAGATCCTCTGAGTCTCATGACTCCGAAAGGTTCTCCCGCTCCTATAATACCGCAGAGAATTATCCCGGTTATGAAGGTTTTTAGATTAAACGGATTCGTGTTAACGGCTGAACTCATTGATTTTCCTGCCCCTGTGTTGAATTATACTATCCGAAAATCGCTCTTCTGTCAAGATAAATGAATCAGGGGTATGATCTGAATCACAGTTCCTTTGTGAAGATTATGATGGGAATCTGAGAGCTATGCCTTCTGCGATTTGCTTCAGCATGTCCCCTTTTTCTCCAAACGGAGTCAGTTTCATTATGGCTTTTCTTACAAGGTCTTGCATTTTCTCAAGGGAAGCTTTTTTTCCGAAGCGCGCGGCATAATTCGGGGCATTCTTTTCTTCATCCACGTCGTGGGCGTCATCCACAATTTGGAATGCCAGCCCGATGTTTTTCCCGTATTCAGTGAGATTGCGCAATTTGGCGGGATTTGCTCCGGCAAGGATTGCTCCCGTTCTCACCGCGGCTTTGATTAGATCTCCGGTTTTATGTGCATGAATGTATTCAATTTCTTTTCTCGTATATTTCTTCTTCCGGCGAATGTCAACTACCTGGCCCCCGATCATGCCTGAGCTTCCTATTGCATCTGCCATTTCCCGGATGATGTGGATTACGGTGCTGTCGGAAACTCCGTTCCTTTGGGTATTACGGGTAATGAGAGCAAAGCTCAGGGTGAGAAGTGCGTCCCCCGTGAGTATTGCAATTGCTTCACCGCATTTGCGGTGCGCACTTGGTTTGCCTCTGCGGTAATCGTCATTGTCAACGGCGGGAAGGTCATCATGAATCAATGAATAGGTATGGATGAGTTCGATGGCGCAGGCAGCTGGCAGGACCTGCCGCGCTTTTCCGCCGACGGCTTCTGCGGATGCAATTACAAGAATCGGTCTGAATCTTTTGCCGCCCGGAAAAAGACTGTAGCGCATAGCACGGTGAATCTCAGCAGGGTATGCGGATGCGGGCGGGATGAATTTGGCGAGTGCCCTGTCAATCATTTCCTTTCTGCCGGTGAGGTATGTTTGTAAATTCATTATATAGGAATTTCCTTTTTACGCAACTTTATTAGCGGGACGGGCATGCCTGACCCGTTAATTTAATTTATAGTAGGAGTTGGTCATCGTTATCAGGCTTTATTTCTTTCCCCTCGGTTTCTCCATTCTCCTGTGCAGGGAATGGTTCCCGTTTGAGCTTGCCGTCTTCCGTGCGCTTGAGAATCTCCACCTTTCTCTGAGCTTCTTCAAGGCGCAGGGAACAGAGCTTTGCCAGTTTCATTCCCCCTTCAAACAGTTTCAGGGATTCCTCCAGGGATGTCTCTCCCTTTTCGAGCCGCTGAACGGTTTGTTCCAATTTTTTCAGTGCTTCCTCGAAATTCGGTTTTTTTGCCATGTTTACTCCTCTGTCTTTTTCTCGACCCTTGATATGAATGAGCCCTGCTCGACTTTTATCTCGACTCTGTCGCCCGCGCTGATGACGGACACATCTCTTATAAGCTTCTTTCCCGGCAGTTTGAATGCGAGGCTGTATCCTCTCCTCAGAACGGATTCCGGATTGAGGTTTGCAAGTCTGCTCGTCATGTTCTCGACATTTCTTCGCGATAGCTCGATGAGGTGACCCATTCTCTTTTCGATTGTTTCTCTACTGTCGTCAATTTCCTGGGCATGTTGTCTCAGTCTGTCTTCAAATCTCCGGAATCCGTATGCCTCCTGCAGTGTTTTCACCCGGTCTGACAATCTGGAGAGATGGTTTTCAATCGTGAGCGTTATTCTGTCTTTGGCAGTGGAGATTGAGCGGAGGAGCTCTTCGCTTTCCGCAATTACCAGTTCTGCCGCCGCTGATGGTGTAGGGGCGCGCAAATCGGAGACAAGGTCTGATATGGTGTAGTCAATCTCGTGTCCCACGGCGGAGATAACGGGAATCCGGCAACGGAAAATGCTTCTGGCGACTACTTCTTCGTTGAATGCCCAGAGGTCTTCAATCGAGCCGCCTCCCCGTGTGATAATCAGGACGTCGAGATTGCCCATTTCGTCGAATTCATCTATTGCTCCGGCAATTTCATCTGCGGCACCTTGGCCCTGGACGCGAACAGGGTTGATAATAATGCTCACCTTGCAGAACCGGCGGCTGATGACGTTCAAAATGTCGCGGATGGCGGCTCCTGTCGGGGACGTTACGATACCTATTTGCATGGGCAGAACCGGAATTGCTTTCTTGTGCTCCTTCAGGAAAAGTCCCTCTTTCTCGAGTTTCTCTTTCAGTTGTTCGAATGCCAGTTGAAGTGCCCCCTGCCCCCTGGGTTCCAGTTTTTCAACAAGCAGTTGGTAGTCTCCTCTCTTCTCATAGACGGTTATCTGTCCGCAGGCGAGGACCTGCTGACCGTCCTTTAATTCAAATTTTAGGAATTGATTGAGGTGCCTGAACATTACGCATTTAAGCTGTGATTCAGCGTCCTTCAGCGTGAAGTAAAAATGGCGCGATGAGGGAATCCTGAGATTCGAGACTTCTCCCTCGACCCACAGAGCGGCGAAGTTCGTTTCCAGTGATTCTCTAATGCTATGGGTCAGCTCGGTTACGGAGTATATACGCTTTTCCATCCGGCTATGCCTTTGTTTTTTCTTATGACTTACGACTGTTTTATATGCGAATATGGTTCGACCGTTGTGCCTTCAGGGATGACACCCCCATTAACGACTGAAGATTCCATTGAGACATCATCGCCAATTTTTGCCTTCTTCAGATGGACGTGAGGACCGATGGTACAGTTCTTCCCGATGGTTGTTTCTTTCTCTATCACGGTATAGGGATAAATAACTGTATCCTGCCCTACTTCTACTGTTAAGTCAATGAACGTTGTAACGGGATCCATTATCGTCACGCCCGAGAGCATCAATTTTTCAATGATTCTCTCCCTGAAGATGCGAAGAGCTTGTGCCAGCTCGTGGCGGTTGTTCACTCCGAGGATGACGGTGGGGTCCTGGGCAACGACTGATTCTACTTTCAGATTGCGGCCGAACATAAGTCCGATTACATCCGTCAGGTAATATTCTCCCTGCGTGTTTCGGGAGTTCACCTCAGGGAGAAGTTTCAGCAGGGTCTGGCAGTCAAAGCAATAGACTCCGCTATTGACTTCTCTTATTTCGATTTCTTTGAGACGTGCGTCTTTCCTTTCCACAATCTTTATGATACCTCCGTCCGGGTCGCGTACTATTCTTCCGTAGCTACCGGGGTCGGGAAGGACTGCGGTGAGAATAGTGACCGAAGCTTCAGTCTCTCTGTGACGGCTGACGAGGGACATCAGAATATCGGGTGTTAGGAAGGGAGCATCTCCCGGAAGTGTAAGCAGGTCTCCGCGGAAATCTTTCAGCAGGGGAGAAGCCTGCATCAGTGCATGACCGGTTCCCGACTGCTCTTTCTGGAGCACATACTTGAAGTCGTTGTTGAGTGCTTTTTTGACTTCGTCAGCATTGTGTCCGACGATGACGATGTTTCGCTTGATTCCACAGCCGAGACTTGAGTCGGCGACATACTTCACAAGCGGCTGGCCGCAGAGTTCATGTACGAGTTTCCCCATGTTGGATACCATTCTCGTGCCCTTGCCTGCGGCGAGAATAACCGTTGTTACGTTTCCATCCATGACTATCTACTCCTTTTTTCCTCTTCGAGGAGTTCCCTGAGTATCTGACTTACTTTTGTCGGGTCGGCTCTGCCTCGCGTCTCTTTCATTACTTTGCCTATAAGGGCTCCGATGGCTTTCTCTTTGCCTTTACAGTAGTCATCAACAATGCCGGTATTTGTATTAATGATGTGCTTGACCGCCGGTCTGATATCCTTCTCATCGCTGATCTGGGAAAGCCCTTTTTCTTCGATTATGGCTTTAGCGCTTTTACCTGAATGAAACATATCCCTGAGGATGATTTTTGCCGAGGGCGCGCTCACGGCTCCTTTGCTAAGGAGAGATAGAAGTTCCGCAAGCTGTTCAGGGGAAATTGGACAATCACCTATGTCCCGCTTCTCTTCATTCAGAATTCCCTGCAGTTCTCCCGTTACCCAGTTACTGACTGTTTTGGGCTCTTTGCATACAGCCGCTACCTCTTCATAAAAATCGGCAAGAGCGCGGCTTGAAGTAATTACGCGTGCGTCGTATTCCGAGAGACCGTAGTCTTTGCAAAATCGTTCGAGTTTGGATGCAGGGAGTTCCGCTAAGGATGAGCGAATCTCCTCTATCAGCTGTTCATCGATTACGAGAGGTACCAGGTCAGGCTCCGGGAAATATCGATAGTCGTGCGCTTCTTCCTTGCTTCGCATGGGAGAGGTTTCCCCGCTTTTATCATCCCACAATCTGGTTTCCTGGGTGACTTTCTCTCCCTGCCGAAGGGATTTTTCCTGCCTTCTTATTTCATAGTTTAGGGCTTTGATGACTGTTTTGAATGAGTTGAGGTTCTTCATCTCCACTCTCGGTCCCAGGTCGGTTTGCCCAAAAGGCATCAGTGATATGTTTGCTTCGAACCTGAGGCCCCCTTCTTCCATCTTGCAATCCGCCACTCCCGTGTACATGAGGATGTCCCGCAGGGCAGTCATAAGCTTCTCGACTTCTCCTACACTGTGCATGTCCGGGTAAGTAACGATTTCAAGGAGCGGAACTCCTGCGCGGTTGAAATCAACAAGACTTGCGTCAAGTAAGCCCGTATCCCCGGCATGCAGGTTTTTGCCCGCATCTTCCTCCATATGAATATTGTTGATGCGGATTTTGCGCTTTCCCGAGCTTAAGAATATATCGAGGCAGCCGTCATGTGCAATGGGCAGATAGTCTTGTGAAATCTGGTAATTCTTCGGCAGGTCCGGATAGTAATAATTCTTTCTATCGAACTTGTTGAGAAGATTAAACTTGCAGTTCAGCGCGAGGGCGGCGCGTATCGCGTATTTCACAACGTTCTCGTTTAACACGGGCAGGACGCCCGGCATGCCGAGGCAGACAGGGCAGGTTTGTGAGTTTGGCGCTTCGCCGAATTTTGTTCCGCAGGCACAGAAGATTTTTGTGGTTGTGGACAGCGCCGCGTGGACCTCAAGCCCGATTGTTATTTCGTATTGCCTTTTGCCTTTTGCGTCTTTCGAGTTTTTTCCGATGTCCGTCATAGTTTGTTCCCGTCCGGTGTTATAGTGCGCCAGTCGGCTGCTTGCTCATAAGCATAAGCTGTCTGTAAGATTGTTGTCTCATCAAAAGCCTTGCCCATTATCTGGAGACCTATTGGAAGACCGTCCCTCGTTAGACCGCATGGTATGGAGATAGCGGGTATTCCGGCCAGGTTTGCGGGTATTGTGAAGATGTCCGACAAGTACATCTGCAAAGGATTGTCAATCTTCTCGCCGATGCGAAAGGCGGCGGTGGGAGATGTCGGGGCAATTATGCAATCGCACTTCCCGAAAGCCTTCTCAAAATCGTTCCTGATAAGTGTGCGGACGCGCTGTGCCTTGAGGTAATACGCGTCGTAGTAGCCGGCGCTCAGGGTATACGTTCCAAGCCCTATTCTTCTTTTCACTTCCACTCCAAAACCTTCACTGCGTGTCTTGCCGTACATTTCGCTCAGGGACAATCCCTTTTCCGCTTTGTGCCTGTAACCGTATTTGACTCCGTCATACCTGGCAAGGTTACTGCTTGCCTCGGCAGTTGCAATTATGTAGTATGTCGCTATGGCGTAATCCGTGTGTGGAAGAGAAACTCTTTGCAATTTTGCACCAAGTCCCTCGAGCACTTTGATTGCCTCGCGCACTGCGGTTTCCACTTCAGTTTCCAGCCCGCCTACAAAGTACTCGTCGGGAATACCTATGATGTTTTTGCTGATGCTGCCGCTCAGGGCTTTCGCATGGTTTGCCGGAACATCGACCGATGTGCTGTCTCTTGCATCATGTCCGCAGATAGCATCAAGCAGGAGTGCGCTGTCTTCCACATCTCCGGTTAGCGGGCCTATCTGGTCCAGAGAGGAAGCGAATGCTATGAGTCCAAAGCGTGAGACCTTGCCATAGGTCGGTTTCAACCCCACGACTCCGCACATACCTGCAGGCTGGCGGATTGAACCGCCCGTGTCGGAGCCGAGAGAGACTATTGCCTCATCGTTTGCAACTGAGGCTGCCGACCCGCCGCTGGAGCCTCCTGGAATCATTTCCAAATTCCACGGGTTATGTGTGACACCGAAGAAGGATGTTTCTGTGGATGAACCCATAGCAAACTCATCCATGTTTGTCTTACCGATAGGAACCATATCTGAGGCGAGAATCTTTTCGACAACCGTTGCCTGGTAAGGGGGGAAGAAATTCTCCAGTATTTTTGATGAACAGGTAGTTCTGATGTCCCGGGTACAGATGTTGTCCTTGATTGCTATAGGGATGCCTGCAAGGGGCGGCATTGCTTGTCCGTCTTTGCGTTTTCTATCTACTGTTTTTGCCCGGTCGAATGCCCATTCTTTGCAAAGGGTTATGTATGCTCCTATTTGTCCGTCTTCCCTGTCTATTTTAGCAAAGACGGCTCTTGTAACTTCTTCGCTTGATGTCTTGCCGCTTTCCAGCAGGTTTCTTATCTCGTGGGCAGTCAGTTCATTCAGTTCCATTGATTATCCTGGGTACTTTAAAATATTCTCCGTGTTTATCCGGTGCATTTGCGAGGGCTTTCTCTGAGCCAAGCGAAGGAGACAATGCATCTTTCCTCAACACATTTTCGAGAGGGACAACGTGAGAAGTCGGTTCTACGTTTTCCGTATTGAGCTCATTCAGCTTGTCCATATAGGTGAGAATCTGATTCAGCTGCTCCGTGAATTTCTTGCGTTCTTCATTAGTAAGGTGAATGCGGCAGAGTTTTGTCACATGGTCAACCACATCCGGTGTAATTTTCGTCACTGTTACCTCAATTCGCTGCTCGTTGTAGTGTCAAGAACCTCTTCTTTTTTTATGCTTGTCATTCCCGCCCCGTATCAAGTACGGGGTAAACTGCAGCGGGAATCCAGAAAACGCCGCAGTCGTGCTGGAATCCTGGATTCCGCATCAAGTGCGGAATGACATTTCTGCTCACGAGTCACGAGACACGTTATTAAACAGTCCGGCGAACTGTTCCAGACTGATTTGTTCGGCACGCGTTCCGGGGTCAATACCCGCATCCAGAAGCAGCCTTTCCGACTTTTGCCTGTCAACGGAAGTTGCCCTGATGAGCGCATTTCGCAGTGTCTTTCTTCTTCCTCCGAATATTGCCCTCGTAAATGAGAAGAAAAGGTCTTCATCCCGAACTCGGACAGGAGGTTCCCTCCTTATTTTCATGTTCGTGAGTGCGGAGTCGACCTCCGGCTGTGGTCGAAAGCATTCTTTAGATACATCAGTAACCTTTTCTATCTCAGTGTGGTAACTCACTGACAGTGAGAGTGCGCCGTAAACTTTGCTTCCCGGGTGAGCCGCCATTCTGTCTGCCACCTCTTTTTGCACCATCACTATCAATCGGCTGAAAAGCTCCTTCTCCCGAAACAGCTTCATAAGAATCGGGGTTGTTATGTAATACGGCAGGTTGCCGATAACTTTTACTCTGCCCGAAATCTCTCCTTCGAGAGCGAGAATGCTTTTGATATCCAGCTTTAGGAAATCTCCTTGCACTACATGCACGTTCTCAAATCGGGCAAACTTTCTTTTGAGAGTGTCGCAGAGCTTTCTGTCCACTTCTACAGCAATTACTTTTCCTGCTATTTCTGCTATCGGCCGGGTGAGTTCACCGTGTCCTGCCCCTATCTCAAGCACGGTATGTTCCCGTTTCAGTTTAGCGCAGTTTATGATCTTCCGGACAATTCCTGAATCTACGAGGAAGCTTTGCCCCAGCCTTTTCATGCGTTATTGCGCTGCCGCACTGTTGTTTTTTTGTAGTGTGGCGGAAGTTACACAGTTTCCGCCTCTGGCTTTCGCCTGGTACAACATGCTGTCGGCTTTGCGCAGCATGTCCTCGGGGCTTGAAGCAGAGTCCTGTTGATAATAGCTAAAACCTAAGCTTATCGTGATTGATATGGGTTTTTTCTCCTTACCAAAGTGGAATTTCTCACACGAGGTGCGTATTCGCTCTGCGCATATTTCCACTCCGGCAACATCGGTTTCCAGTGCCAGGATAACAAACTCTTCTCCGCCGTAACGGTAAGGAATATCGGATTTTCGTATGTTCTTCTGTATTAGATCCGCTACTTGTTTCAGAACAATGTCGCCTGTCGGGTGTCCGTATGTATCGTTGACTGTTTTGAAATGGTCTATGTCCAGCATGACAAGTGAGAACTCGCGGTTGTATCTCTCAGCCCGAGAAAACTCTTCTGCAAACCGCAGGTCGAATGAGCGGCGGTTGTACAAGCCGGTAAGAGCATCCCGCGAGACCATTTTCATTATCCGCTCATATTCTCTCCTTGCGCGAAGACCTGCCCGGATTCTCGCCAGAAGTTCATCGGATTCATAAGGCTTGGTCATATAGTCAACAGCACCCATATCCAGCCCCTTCACCTTTTCACTTGGATTGTGCTTCGCCGTCAGCATTATGACGGGCAGATGCCGGTGGGCCGGCTTTGACCTGAGCCGCTGGCATGTCTCGAAGCCGTCGATTCCGGGCATCATGATGTCAAGAATAACAAGGTCGGGTCTTTTCTTGTCCAGAATCCGGAGAGCCTCCTCGCCGTTGGATGCAATGAAGACCTTGTATTTTTCAGCCTCCAGTCTTGTTTTGACAATCCTGATCAGGGTTCTATCGTCGTCAACTACGAGTATTTTCCCCATATCACTCATTTCCCTGGTAACCCCTCGGTTGCTGCGGGCGAAGAGGAAAGGAGGAATTGTCTCTTTCTCCTTGCCATCAGTGAAGCAAATCTGAGTGCTTCTACCATTCCCCTTTCATTTGCGATTCCGCGTCCCGCTATGTCATAAGCTGTGCCATGGTCAACTGAGGTGCGGATGATTGGCAATCCGAGCGTTACGTTTACTCCGCGACAGAAGGCAGTCATCTTGTACGGTATCAATCCCTGATCGTGGTACATCGCGACAATAACGTCAAAAGATTTTTGTCTCCCGGAGCCAAAGAACCCATCAGCAGGGAACGGTCCTTCTACCTTGATACCTGATTTGTGCGCGGCCTCGATTGCCGGCACGATTTTTCTTTCCTCGTCATTTCCAAGGATACCTCCCTCTCCACTGTGAGGGTTGAGCGAAAGCACTGCAATAGAAGGTTCGCTGAGACTGTGGACGTTAGTCGCGTTGTGTATTATCCGAAGCGTTTCGAGTATTCTACTTTTGGTAATTGCTCTTGAGACCCTACTTATCGGGAGATGTCTGGTTACCAGAGCCAGCCGAAGATTGCCTGCAATGAACATCATCACGACCTTGGTGCGGAAAATTTCGCTTAGCAGCTCCGTATGTCCGTTGTATTTGAGACCAGCGGCATGGACGGCTTCCTTGCTGAGCGGAGCTGTTGTGATAGCATCCACTTTGCCGTCTGCCGCAAGCCGGGCAGCAATCCTGACGTAGTTGGCGGAAGCCTGCCCGCACATTGCGCTGACTTTTCCAGGCAGCAGCTTGTTTAGTTGTATACCCTTGGGGTCAAGGACGTTTAGAGTTTCTTTTTTGAAGTTTGCTTCATCCACACTCTTTATCGGGACCAGAGACATTTTCAGCCTGAGAGATTGCATCGTTTTTCTCAGCACGTTTGCAGCTCCGATGACAATGGGACGACAGCTGCACAGCTTTCCTGAAGCGATTGCCTTAAGACAAACCTCAGGCCCTATTCCCGCGGCATCCCCCATTGTGATTGCAATAATCGGTTTCACTTTATTAGCTTTGAGTTATTAGTGTACTGTGACATGAATCCCTGTGAAGGCACGGCCTGACCGGGCAATCCAGAATGCATAGTTACGCTCTGGATTCCCGCTTTCGCGGGAATGACACCCAGAAGAAATTAATGTTACAGAGTATTAGTCTTTAACTTAAAACTTAAGACTTACGACTTAAAACTGTCTTTTTATATATGCTTTTTCCGACAATTCCTTAACCCACTCACGAAGGGCTTGTTCCATCCTCAGGCGGTACAGTTGGTTTTCAATTTCCTCCTGCACATCGGCAAACTCTTTCCGGTGAGCTTCTCCCGCGGGTTCTCTGAAACTTTCCCTGTTTTTTTCAAAGAACCGTCTTGTTTCTTCCTCAGATGGAATTGCAACTTTACCTCTCAACAGAATTTCAACTACTTTCCTGAGAAGTAGTTGTTCCCTCAGTTTTTCCCTGAATTCTTCCTCGGTGAGTTTCTCCTTTGCAAGGAGACTCTCAAAATTTGCAGAGGGGTTCAGTCTTTCCTTGAGACTGCTTAGCTCGTTTTCTATTTGTCCGTCGGTTATCGCGATTCCTATCCTCTTTGCCTCAATCAGCATAAGTTTTTCCTTGATGAGTTCGTCAAGGATTTCTTTTCTGAGCCTGGCTTTTCTTTTCTCTTTTTCCTCCGTGTCAAGGTCATCTTTTATGTACGAAAGATATGGCTGCAATCGCCCTTCGAGTTCTGAGCAGGTGATGATTTCATCGTTGACGATTGCGGCTATTCCGTCAATCGTTTCTGCATTTCCAACAGTGACAGGCACAAAGGCATAGAAGAATAGGCACAGAGGCAATAAGACTACTTTAGACCACAGACCTTCGACTTTTGACATTAGACTTCTCGCCTTTTCTCCAATTTTTCCTTCAGCCCTCTGACAGTCTCTCTCAGGAGTCTACAGTAGATGCCAGCAAGTCCATAGGCCTCAGACCGTTCGCTTATTATTATAGTATTAGCATTGGGAATGTCAAGTCCGGACTCAATAATCGTAGTGCATGCAAGGACGTCAATCCGGCTGCTGACGAAATCGGCCATCACTTTTCTCAGTACCCGTTCGGGCATCTGTCCATGTGCTGTTTCCACTCTCGCTTCCGCAGGCCCTTATTCTACCACCGGCGGCAATACTGTCAACCTCAAAGAAAAAAATAATTTTATTGACAAAATATCTATAGTATTGTATAAATTACAACATAAGGTATGAAATAAAATAGTTTTACTGCAATAGGATTTTAAAAAACCGTTTTTCAACATTAAAAAGTATTCTATAACATTAAAGTAATGAAAAAAACAAATCTCGCTAACACTATCAAACTGAAGCCAGTTGGTTATTCCGAATTAGTGCGCCGATATTCGCTTAATGCTTTACCACCTTATTCCCAGTCATTTATTGCCCAAAAAGGACGGCGGAAAACGGTGATTGAGGGATATCGAAAAACCGAAATATATACCCCAAAATATAATCCTGGCATCAGATTGGGGGATCATCTGACTTTCGCACTCAAGTTTGAAGGTCTGAATCTGGAAATACTCAGCCTGCTCTTTCAGGCAATCGACGAAAGGGAACTGGAAACATTCATAAAGGCGACACCAACCGGGAAGTATGCACGAAAGATCTGGTTCCTTTATGAATTTCTAACCGAAAAAAAACTCAATCTGGAAACCGCAAAGGTGACAAACTATGTTAACCTACTTGAAACAACACGGTATTATGCGGCAATATCCATACCCGAGAAGCGGCAGAAGATTAATAATAATCTACTGGGAAATAAACAGTTCTGCCCCATAATCAGAAAAACTGAGACGCTAAGAAATTATATCAACCTCCGGTTAGACCAAAAAAGCATGGAAGTTGTTAAGAGATATCCGCAGGATGTTCTGCAAAGAGTCCTCACTTATCTGTATACCAAGGAAACCAGGTCTTCTTTTGAGATCGAACGAGCAAAACCGGATCAGAGGAGAGCCGCCCGTTTTATTGAATTGCTCAGGATTGCAGATGAACGGGAGTTTTTCAATAAGTCATCTCTGGTTGAGCTCCAGAAAGCCACAGTTGACCAGCGTTTCGCCAATGATGATTTTCGTGACGATCAGAACTACATTGGCCAGACGGTCAGATACGGAAATGAGGCAGTACATTTCGTGCCTCCCAAACCGCAAGATCTTCCTGGCCTTATGACAGGTATGTTCTACACATACGACCGTATGATGTCTGCCCGGCTTCATCCTGTCATCATTGCCAGCGCGATTTCCTTTGGTTTCGTATTCATGCACCCCTTTGATGACGGTAACGGCAGAATCCACCGTTTTCTGATACACAATATTTTGTCGAAGACCGGCTTCACACCGCCGGATTTGATTTTTCCCGTCTCAGCGACAATGCTTCGAAGAATCAAAGACTATGACCAGATACTGGAATTTTACTCAAGACCATTGATGTCCATGGTTGATTTCGAACTCGACGCTAACGGACAAATGACTGTCAAGAATGAAACAGTTGTCCATTACCAGTATCTTGACATGACCGTAATAGCCGAGCGGCTCTTTGGATTTATCCAGAAGACTATAGAGGTAGATCTTACTTCAGAACTGGATTTTCTACTAGATTACGATAAAGCTAAGTTGGCCATCCAGGATGTGGTCAATATGCCTGACCGCTTGATTGATTTATTCATTCGGATATGCGTGGAAAACAGCGGTTGTCTGTCAAAGAATAAACGCAGAAGTACATTCGCCCGGCTCACAGATGAAGAAATTACCAGGATGCAGAACTGTGTGCAAGAAGCATTTAAGAGTGAAGTAAAGGGAGAGGATTAAGGAGGGGGGGCTCCCGGATGGTATCTTACCGAAGAAAGACAATATGTTTCCCTGGATGCAAGAGTTGT
>JAUVJM010000040.1 GCA_030596585.1 bacterium | reverse complement strand
GAAAAAGGCAATCCTTATATCCGTTGCACTGCACATTGCCGTCCTTTATACCTACCCGGCTCTCAATCTCACGGACAGGCAGCCTCATACGGAAGATGTGAATATCTCATACCTTGGAGTTCTGCCCAACGAGGATTTCCCAAAAGCCAAAAAGGGCAAAATGTCCGGGAAAGGCATTTCCTCGACATCACCGTTTCCCGGGCATGAGAATGAAAGCGTGGTGTGGGACGCCCCGGGAATATCGGTTGACGTGCAATACGAACTCTTCGCAGAACCCATGATAGAGAAAGAGGAAATGGATTCTCGGCTGAAGAACGGCGGTTATAAATCTTTGCTGGACGGAATACTGGAAACCTTCGAGAAAGAAACTCCTCCATTGATTGAAGAATTGGAGACCGAAGATGAAAAATAGCATCGCCTTCGCCGCCGGGTTACAGATCCTCATCGTCGGCTGTATATTTCTGTTCATGTGGATACGCGCAGAGGGCAGGAGAAACGTAAGAATCCCCGAGATAAAGAAAGAAAACATCTGGCGCTGTTCAATATGCACGTACGTTTACGTTGATTCCGAGGAAGATGAGCTCTCGACTTGCCCCCGCTGCACCAGCATAAATAAGAGGCTGGATGAATGATCCCGATCAGGAATAACACCGCCACGGAAACATTTCCGTTCGTTACCATCCTGATTATCCTTGCAAACGTGAGCGTCTTCGTGTACCAGCTTTCCCTGGAACCCGCAGAAGGCCACGCATTAATTATGCGGGCAGGGGCAATTCCCTACGAAATCACACACGGAGTGGACACCCCCCCGCGGCTCGGTTTGCCTGTTCAACTGACATTGCTTTCCTCAATGTTTCTGCACGGCGGATTTCTCCATATCATAGGCAACATGCTCTACCTCTGGATCTTCGGCCGCAACATCGAGGACAGGGTCGGGCACCTGCATTTCGTCGTCTTCTATCTGCTGTGCGGCATCGTCGCGGGCCTGGTTCAGGTTCAGAGCACACCCGAATCAACTATCCCGATAGTCGGAGCAAGCGGTGCCATCTCGGGCATTCTCGGAGCCTACCTCATCCTTTTTCCAAAAGCCAGGGTGCTGACGCTTGTCACCCTCGGTTTCTTTTTTCGGCTCCTGGAGATACCTGCCATCATCTTCCTGGGCATGTGGATTATCCTCCAATTTATAAACGTCTCACACTCCGGTCAGACAGGAGTGGCATGGCTCGCACATATCGGGGGATTTTTCACCGGATTGATATTACTGCCGCTGTTTAAGAAAGCCTGACCACTCACGAGTGGTCAGGCAACTACTGCTCCGTAACACAAATTTTTGACAGCCTCTCTACCCGTTTCTTGTTGGAATGCCTGTCTGTTCTTCAATAATACTCTGGCGGTGAATGGCTTGGGGTGTAATTTTCTTTTTGTGCTGGAAATGGTCAAATGACGTGTTAGAAGGGTGCTTTAGGCATGCAAAAATTGTGCCATCGAAGGTAGGGGTTTTCTGCACTTTCAGGAGGGAGTTTAGCTACTTATTGGTTGCTCTTCTACGCTTCCCTGTAGAATTTTGAGAAAATTTCTCTCCGGTATTTGGAAAAATTATTTCAGGGGAATCATTTTTAGTTGACAAATACTACTTATAAGTAGTATAATTATTTTTGGAGGTAAAAATGCAAAACAAAATTTCGTATGTTAAAGGCGAGCAAAAGAGGATAGCAAAAATGATAACGGGGAAATTTAAAAATTATTATTTGACAGGAGGCACAGCTTTGTCTTTTTATTTTAGTCATAGGTTTTCTGAGGATCTGGATTTTTTTACTCAAAAGTATAAGAAAGAAGATTCGGATAGAATAATGGGGTTTGTCTTAAAAGAGACAGGATTTAGTTTTAGATTAGAGGCTGAACAGGATGATCCTGAGCTGGTGCCTATGAAAGTATATTATCTGGAGCTTAAGAGAAAATGTGTTTTAAAAATAGATTTTGTTCAGGATTTCAGAGAAAACATTAAGGGAATAAAAAATGGGATACATTCTTTAGAAGATATTTATTTCAGGAAGATGGTCGCATCTATAGGGATGGAGAAAAGGGAAGATGCTGTAGGGAGAGTGATTGCTGCTGGCCGGCAGACTGCAAAGGATCTTTTTGATGTTTATTATCTGTCAAGCCATTACAAACCTGCGGCAGATTTTTTCCTGGAGTATTTTTCTATTACTAAAGCAGAAAGTTTTATTGCATGGTATAAAACTTTTAATAGGATGGAGCTAAAAATGGACTTATTAGATTTGGTGCCTGGGATTGATACAAATAAAGTGCTACGGTATCTTGATGATGAGATTTTAAAAAGGTTACCAGATAAGTTAATGTTACGAGGTGATAAAAGATGAAGGTAAATTGGTTGTGGGATAGCAGGTTGGATAAAAAAGCAGTTGTAAAAATTTTAAAGGATGAGAATCATCCTAAATTTAATATTTATGCAGAGAAACTTTTTTCTCGAGTTTCTGATCCAGTGATAGTGTTTGATTTTATTAGCGAGACAGACTTTTGTAAGAAGTGGCCAGTGATAAAGAAAAGGATGAAAAGGGATAGCTGGATTAGAGATAGAGTAATTTTCTGGCAGACAATATACGAGCGGGTTCACGAGAGATTAAAAGAACAGGGAATCAAGATAAGGGAACCTCAAGAAGTGAAGATTCCCCGAGAAAGAATAAGATTGGCGCATGAGATTAGAGCCATGCGGATGAAGTTAGGATATACTCAAAAAGATGTGGCAAAGAAACTTGGTGTGATCCAGCAATATATCTCAAAAATTGAGAGCGGCCACGAAAATATTTCTGTAGATACTTTGAAACGGATAGCTGATGTTTTTGGTAGAAGGATAGTTATTAAGTTGGTGTAGATGAGATTTTTATCGTCGGTGAGAGCAAAAAATTGCAAAGAGTGAAAATTTTGCGTTAGAGGAAGATGGCTTGGGGGTGTAATTTTCTTTTTTGTGCTGAAAATGGGCAAATGGCATATTAGAAGAGCGATTTAGGCATGTAAAAATTGTGCCATCGAAGGTGGGGTATTTGTGCGGTTTCAGGAGGGAGTTTAGCTACAGGTCTCTTCGCCAACTTCTTTCTTGCAATAATCCTTGTTCGGCTCCTTTCTCCTCTTATCCTTCCGCCAAAGCCTCATGTGCTATCTCTAACTTGAAACGAAAACGCTCAAGTGTTTTTCGGGCTGCTTTAATCTTGGCATTCTGTCTCTTGACTTTCCTATTATGTGCTTCTGCTCTTGATCTTTGGCTAGAATTACCCATAGTCGCTTTAGGCACTTTCCAAAAAGATTTTTTTCCTCGACTTGCGTCCAAATAAGTTTCATTTTTGTGAATTTGCTTCAAAGACTCCAGTGCCTTAACATACAAGCTGATTGCCTTGCGATAATTCGGATGTGCAATAACCTTTAATTTTTTTAAATCTTCGAGTTTCTTACACAATCTCATATATTCGGTACTATCTCCCATGTGATCTAAAAACCAACCAAAATCATCCTGCCCCCTCTGAACAATTTCTCCCGTTCGGGAACTTCTTCTTGTCCACGATACAGTGACAAGCTCAGATAATCTCTCAAATGTTTCATCAGTAGAAAGAAGGGATGTCTTTTGAATTACAGGCTTTACCCTTTTTACCTGATTAGGAGATACTTGGCTGCGTTCAACCTTAATCGCTGTTATTTGGTTCGCGGCGATTCTTAGTTCCCCACCGGGACCCAACTCAATAACAAACTTACTATCTTCGAAGCCTTTTATTGTGCCGTCTAATGTATAAGTACTTCCATCAGGTTTTTTTATTGTTAGAATATCACTCTGAGCTATAGCTACACACACAAGAATTAGCACGACTACAAACGGAACAACCTTTTCTTTCCTCACGTCTATTCCTCCTCTATAGATTATTAGGTAGTAATCAACGCAACAACTGCCCATAGAAAGCTAAACGATGCTACCGACAAAAACGCTATATGTTTTTTCATCTCTTAGACTTGGCCATGTTCCTGTTAATAAAGTTTAAACCATAACTCTTCTTAATCATTCCTTCTTTAAACTAACTTTAATTGTAGAATTGTTGAGTAATTCATATTTAAAATCGGTTTGTGAAAAAATAGCTTCTAATAAATCTTCAAAACTTGCATTCTCTCGATAAATCGTCACTCTACCTTTAATCCATTCTGGAGGCAAATGAAGCGAATCATATGCATCGGGAGAATAAATAATCTTGGAATTAACTTCAAAAATTTCATTTATCATTTCTAACAAAGATTTAAAATGCGCACTCTCAGCTCGCAAAGTGGTTGTTTTTGGTTCCCCTTTAACTGCTTTCTTAAGGGATTCAATTTCTTTCTTTCGTTGCTTGCTCGTTTCCATGGCAGACCCAAAACTGATTTCTTTCACCTGATTTCCAGAAAAGACTCTTATCTCTTCTGCAGATAGTCTGACCGAAAATTTTCCATCTATATAATATTTCACCTCAGCGTTCATTTCATAGATGTTACCGTCAGCTCTTCGCAATACTAGAGTATCACCCTGAGCGCCAGTTACACAAACCAAACTAAACAACAGTGCCAATAAAACCATTACTTTTCCCATCTTTACCCCTCCCCAATATCCTTAATGCTCAAGGTAGAGATTTTCACCGCTTCCAGTCCTTTGACACGCGCTTCCATATGCCTCGATAATCCTTTTTGTATTTAAGAGTCAAGTCAGCACGTCCTTCGTAAACATCGTCACAATAAAGAGTAAACCCTTTCACCTTTTGTGGCAATTTGTCGAAAACAACTACTTGAGGTTTTACTGCTTTCGGATATATTGTCCCAATTGAATACCGTTCATCTTTGATTTCATGCTTTTTTTCAAGTTGCTTGATCAATTTCTCAGCAGGTTCAGTATTCAATGGCTCTCTTGGCGGCTCAGAAACACAAAACCACAAAGCCGCAAGAGGAGCCTCAGTCCAATCTAAAAGTCTTGTTGGCAAACCATAATGCTGAGCTAAAGCGAGCCATTCCCAATCAGTCTCAGGTTTAAAATTTAGGTAAGGGACACTTTGTCTTTTGAATTCGTTCAGCATCTGTTTTTCACTTAACAACAAATCCCTTGAGGTCCCCATTCTTGCAATTCTAGGAACAAGCGCGTCATCTATGTTCTGTCCTCTGAATAGAACCACTTCATTCTGAAAATACTTAACTTTCTTTGAAACGTGAAGGAACATATCAATACACTCAAGATATTCTTTGAAAGATTTAACTTCTTCAATGGCAAAATTATCTTTCTTCATACGCCTCCCTGACCTGCTCCGGTGCCAGGTTGGAATAGATCTGGGTAGTGGTTAGTTTTTTGTGGCCTACTTGTTTTTGGACCGCGGTGATGGGGATGCGGTCTAAAAGGGCATGGACTATGTGGGTATGCCTCAAAGTATGCGGAGAAGCCTTTAAATTAGCGCTCTGGGCGTATTTCTTGATTAACTGTTTTAATGCCTGAACAATCCCTTGCCTGGAAACTCGTCGCAACTTAGACATGAACCACCTCAAATTTGTAACACAAAGGCGAAATTAGGTTTCTATGCAGAACCGGCATACTCAAAAAGCGGGACCTCTTTTACAGGCATGGCTGGTTTCTGCAGCATTGCTTCAATTTTCTCCACCGTTTCCAATCCTAGAAGCACGTCACCACATACTGAGCAAACTTTTGCCGGGACATGGTCAATGATAGATACTCTCCCCTGAAATCGGATAGTATGCGCAATCTTCCGTTCTTCATATTTGCCTGGACATCCTTTAATACTACATTCCATCTCTATTCACCCCCTCTGAGTTGGTGTAATCCATTTAGGTGATTTAGGTTCATAAACTGTGATAACAATAAGTACTGGCTGCGCAGTGGTGCATACAAAGTGTATAGGCCCACCGTGACGCGTAAAACCACAAAGGAGACAACATGAACCCCGCCGATGCTCAGGATAATTCTCCAAAATCTGCCCAGTAGAGATAGCATCAAGGATTTCTTCAGTGCCAATAATCTCCTCAAACATCTCTTGATCAGCATGCGGTGTAAAATAGATGTTCCTTGCCTTAGCCTGCGTCTGTATTCTCTCCAGCATATTACTCACATCAAATTTCTTCTTCATGGACAGTTTCCTACCTTGCCTTGTCAGCTGTTGAATGCTGACTGCGCTGAAAGTCTCGCGATAGCTTCTCAGCTTTCCCCTGTATATACTCCAGTTGTTCCTCGGTTGATAAATCTTTTGTCTCTTCATAGTGCTTATCGCGTATCTTTCTAACCATCTCAACTGCTTTCACTGACATGGGTTGTCACCCCCCGACGACTGATGTGTCTATATAAATCCGCTGTTTCATTCCCCTTTCTCCCGCTTCACACAAACCCCTCTTAATAAACTCCGCAACTGGTTATCTTATACCACATTTTGGCAGGGAATTAAAGAAAAGGTTAGCAAATTTCCCTGGCACCACAACAACAATCTTTTCTGTCCGCATGACGGGCATACTCGCTGCTTGCAACTGAAGGGGAAAATGCTTTTCTGCTGTGAATAATCTTGATGCAGGGCTGAAGCTCAGATATAATTCATTTATCAGCTGTCAGCCTGGACATGGCCACTCGCGGGTGGTCAGGTTGGAGGGACATGAGAAAACCTACCCAGTCGAGGATTGAGCCACTTATCGCAATACCATTCCTCATCGTATGGATAGCTGGGATAAGCCTGCGTTTTCTCTACTATGATGAGCGTTTCTATCTCCTGCATTACCTTCTTCGTTCTCTGGCTAACGCCAGTCTGCTCTGTTTCATAGTCCTTGCGGCATTTTGCGCCGGCGAGAAACTATGGCGCAGGTTGAAGCTGCACTTCGATACCTGTCTTGAGACTTTCGTGTTCTCAACCGCAGTCGGACTCGGAATCATCAGCTATTCGGTTCTCATTCTGGGAAATGTCCGCCTCCTCTACAAGACACCCTGCTACCTTCTTCTTGCGGGCATCATAGCCGCCTCTATCCCACGGATTCGCTTGTTCCTGAAAAGACTGCGGGATGAGCGCCAGGGACAGGCTGAGAAATCCGCCCTGCAAAGCATTGACTCACCGTTTATAACCGCCCTGAAAGTTATCTTCGTCATTAGTATCTGCCTCTACCTCGTGCAAGTCTTCAGCCCACCGCTGAATTACGACAGTCTTGCCTACCACCTGGCAATTCCGAAAATCTATGCGCAAGAGCACCATGTATCCTGCATACCGCACAACGTATATGCAAACTTTCCCATGACGATGGAATTTCTCTACGTCCTGGGTCTGCTGCTGCGCGGGGACATCCTCGCAAAGATGATGCATTTCTTTATGGGCATTCTTACCGCCCTTGCCATCTACTCCTTTTCAAGAAAATACTTCGAAAGAAAAACCGCTCTTGCGGCATCCCTCATCTTCTACAACATTCCGCTGGTGGGACTTCTCTCCGGATGGGCATTCAACGACCTTATGCTGACAGCCTATGAATTCCTGGCTGTTGCCGCAATAGTCAACTGGTTCTTATCAAAGGAACCTAAGAAAGAAAACTGGCTGTGGGCATCAGCTATATTCTGCGGGTTATCAATCGGAACGAAATATCCTGCTCTGCTGCTTCTGCTTCCCTTCCCTCTGCTTGCTATCGCCATTAAATTAATGGGTCAGGCATGCCTGACCCCTACATCTGAAAAAACAAATAATCCTGTAGGGGACGGGCATGCCCGTCCCGCTAATAAAGTTGCGAAAAAAGGGAATTCTTATGCAATCAAGAAACTGGCACTGTTCCTCTTAATCACCCTGCTCGTTGCCTCTCCCTGGTTCATAAAGAACGCCTTCTACACTCATAATCCGGTGTATCCGTTCTTCTACGGATTTTTCAACAAGGTCTTCGGAGACCCCGGAGGAGGGATATTCGATACACAGAGGTTTATGAAACACCACCGCCCGCAGAATTTTCAGGCAGGACAGATATTCTCACTCCTCTGGAGAACCAACATGGATAACAAGATAGGACCGGCATTCATATTGTTTCTGCCGCTCCTGCTTTTCATCCGTCCCGTGAAACCTGCGCTGAAACTGCTACTCCTCTTTGCAGGGCTCTATTTCGTTCTCTGGACCTTTTTCACTCACCAGGATACGAGATTTCTTATTCCCTCTCTTCCCGCCCTGTGCATAGGGTCAGCGTACGTGATAACCTGCATCACCGGGAAAAGTAAGCCCTTGACATTGTTTGTGCATATGGTTATTCTTTTCGTGGCTTTCTTCAACCTGTCGTGGATGCCGCTGACCATAGCGAAGTACGGCTTGCTCAAGGCAGCTGTGGGCATAGAAGACCGGAATGAGTTCTTGATGGGTTCAGCTTTCTACCAGTATTCTGCATTCGATTATATAAACAACGAGCTGCCGGGAGATGCAAGAATCCTTTTCGTGGGAGAGAACCAGACTTATTACTGCAACCGGGAAATCGTGTCAAACAGCCCGCTTGATATGAACATCATCGTCGAGATAGTAAACAAGAGTTCGTCTCAGGAGCAAATCCGTAACGAACTCAACTCTCTCGGTATCACCCACGTCCTTTACAATTCATCGGAAGTCAAAAGAGTTGCTGAATATTACGATTCCTTCAACTGGGCAGGAGAAGATGCAAGCGAGTTGTTCATGGATTTCATGTCATCGGGAAAGTATCTCACGGAAGTCTTTTGTGACGGGGGAGTGTTTGTCAGCGAACTCCAATAAATTAACGGGTCAGGCATGCCTGACCCCTACATCTGAAAAAATAAATAATCCCGTAGGGGACGGGCATGCCCGTCCCGCTAATAAAGTTGCGTAAAAAGGAAATTCCTATATAATTTAAATAAGGACAGCGACTACTTTTATGAGCGAAAAAGTATTGATGTGCGGGAACGAAGCTGCAGGCGAAGCCGCAATCCAGGCCGGATGCCGGTTCTACGCCGGATACCCGATAACTCCGCAGAATGAGTTCACAGCCTATATGGCAAGAAGAATGCCGGAAACAGGCGGCACGTTCATACAAGCAGAGAGTGAATTAGCCGCTATCAGCATGGTCTTCGGAGCCTCAGTCGCAGGAGCGCGCGCCATGACCTCCTCCTCAAGCCCCGGCATAAGCCTGAAACAGGAAGGAATATCCTATCTTGTCGCAAATGAGCTTCCCGCCGTAATCGTGAATATGATGCGCGGAGGACCCGGACTGGGTAATATCGCGCCGGCACAATCCGACTATTTCCAGGCAACAAAGGGTGGCGGGCACGGCGATTACAATCTGGCGGTTTTGGGTCCTGCCACCGTGCAGGAACTCGCCGACTTGATGAGTCATGCTTTCGACATGGCAGATAAGTACAGAAACCCCGTTCTCATACTCGCCGACGGTATTATTGGACAGATGATGGAACCCGTGGAAATAAAAGAAAAATCCCCGGAGCCTCCGGGGAAAGACTGGATACTAACAGGCGCCGGAGAACGAAAGCCGCGTATAATCCGTTCGCTTCTTTTGAATGAAGGAGAGCTGGAAAGACATAACCATCATCTTCAGGAAAAGTTCGGACGTATCAAAGAGAACGAGCTCCTCTACGAGGAAATAGATCTCAGCGATGCCGACCTGGTTCTCGTAGCATACGGGACATCAGCCCGTATTGCCAGAGCGGCTATGACACAGGCGAGAAGCGAAGGTATAAGGGCCGGTATGATAAGACCAATAACGCTGTGGCCGTTCCCCGAAAAAATCATAGCGGATACATCCTCACGGACAAAGAGCTTTCTGGTCGTGGAAATGAGCGCAGGACAGATGATCGAAGATGTGAAACTCGCCGTTGAGGGAAAAGCGCCAGTGCATTTCTACGGAAGAACCGGTGGAGGAGTACCCACCGTAGAAGAAATTATCAAGAAGATAAGGGAAATCGTATGAGGAAAACATTTTCCATCCCGGAATCTCTGAAAAACGTCAGGACACATTATTGTCCCGGGTGCGGGCACGGAATAATCCACCGGCTGATAGGGGACGTAATAGACGAACTCGGTATCAGGGAGAAGACCATCGGCGTGGCGCCGGTGGGGTGTGCCGTGCTTGCCTATGATTACTTTAACATAGACATGACGGAAGCCGCGCACGGACGCACGCCTGCGGTTGCCACGGGAATCAAACGAGTCCGCCCCGAAAGCGTAGTTTTCACCTACCAGGGAGACGGAGACCTTGCCGCAATAGGAACAGCGGAGACAATTCACACCGCCAACAGAGGCGAAAGGATAACCGTGATTTTCGTGAATAATGCGGTGT
>JAUVJM010000051.1 GCA_030596585.1 bacterium | reverse complement strand
TATCTGAAAGAAGGAATCTATGCGGAAGTAACACTCCATTACAGAGGCGGCAGTTTCATGGCGTGGGACTGGACATATCCCGATTATAGGACACAAAAGTATATCGGGATGTTCAACAAGATACGCGAGCTTTATATGGACCAGGCGGGAAGCGAAAAAGGCAGATAGGTGAGAGGTTGTTCTATGCATGATTTCCAGAAGCTTAAAAGCGACGTATTAAGGGAATTTGAGGAAGTAATAGGAAAGATAGACGAAAGCAGCATAACTGAACTTGCGGACATGATACTCGCTTCGCAGAAAACGTTTGTTATGGGAGTGGGGAGAAGCATGCTCGTGTGCAAGGCTTTTGCAAAAAGGCTCTCTCATCTCAAGGTTTGTGCCCATGTGGTGGGAGAGACAGTGACTCCGCCAATCGGCAAGGGCGATCTGCTCATTGCCTGTTCTTCGTCCGGGGAAACTATGACCACGGTAGGAATCTCAAAACTAGCCCGGCAGTATGGAGGGAAAACAGCTTCGATTACATGCGATGCGGGTTCGACCCTCTGCAAGATTTCGGATATGTCCATCCTCATTCCGCGTTTGGCGGGGCCTTCGGGCTCTGTTCTGCCTATGGCGGGTCTCTTCGAACAGGCTCTCTTTATCATTTTGGATTGTGCTGCCATTCTGATAAAGGAGCGCACGGGGATAACGGAAGAAGAGATGCGCACCCAGCACGCAAACCTTGAATAATGAGGTATCATAACTGGCGGCGAGAGTTGTGCCGCATTTGTTCTAACTCCGAAATTAGTGGCAGCCAGTAGTTCCGATCGGTTTCTCTTTCCTGCCTTTCTTCATCTTCAAAGGCTTTTCTCAGACCTTTTGCATCTCCAGTGGAAGCTAACTGTAGCAAAAACCGCTGTTTTTTTAGTGCGGGTAACCTGACCGGGTATTTTCCCGCCAGTTCTATTAAAAAGGAAGGCGTCCGTAATTCCTTGAACCAGAAATCAATTTGTTCAGGGACCGGCTTTTTGCGGTATTGAAGATAGTGCGCTTCCACCAGCCTTCGTATCATTGGCCAGTCTTTATCCCTCTGAGTTTTTTTTGCTTTCTGCCAAGATTGCTATATCGGTATCCCGGCTAAACTCTGCTGCGCCGTAAAATACGCAGGCTTGACCGCCCATTAAGAGGAATCGAACGCGGTGTGAGCACAGTGTAGAAAGGACTTTGTGTATCGGGTTCTGGTTCAAGAGATCCTCCTGCTTCTAAATAAAAGGACCATAGTTTTTGGCTTTCTTCCCATCGTTGGGCTGGCGTCACCCGGTACCACTCGGCCCATTCATCGTAAGAGGTATTATTTGCTTTCGGCATGTTGCCCATAATAATTCTTTCTCTTCATTGCCTATTCCAAAATATCTCAGGATATTAAATTACGTTTCTCAGCGTTTGTGAAGAAAAAATTGTCTGAAATTCAAAATTCACTTGACGGAATATTCTTTGCGTGGTAAGTTTATCGTAAAATCACTGAGGTTTTTATGGACAGGAGCATCTTCGCCTTAAAAAATCCATGGAGGTCGGGGAATATGTCAGCACCCCCAGCCATCCACAGACATCTGCTTGAATCTCTCCTGCCTTCGGCTGATGACCCGCATGTGTCTGTTCTACTGGGTGCCCGGGCTACAGGTAAGACAACACTCGTTTATCATTTGGTTGAGAGGCTCATATCAGAGGTTAAACGGGCGCCGGAAGATATCTTCTATTTTGACCTGGATACGATGAGATGTGGGGATGTTCTGCAGAACAATACGTCTCTGCTGAAATTTATTGGAGTTGCAAAGCGCAGAAAAATTGTAATAATTGACGAAATACAGAGACTGCCGGAACCGGGGTTGTTTCTTAAGTCCGTGTATGACCTTCACTTACCGATAAAGCTTATCGTTACAGGGTCCTCGTCGCTTGAAATGCGCAGTCGTATTAAGGAGTCTTTAGCTGGTCGTAGAGCAACTTTCCATTTGTGGCCGGTAGGGCCATGGGAGTGGGAAAGGTTCACTGGCAAGGACGTCTGGAGTGAAGAGCGGCCTTACCTGCGTTGGGGCGGGTATCCACAGGTGGTTATGGAGTCTGACCCGGTCAGGAGAAATGGATATATCGTAGAGGTTCAGCGTGCCTTTTTGGATCGGGACATTGAGACATTTCTTCACGTCGAACGCATTGATGCTTTCGAGGCACTTGCCCGGCTTCTTTCCAGGCAGGTATGCCAGCTTGTTAATCTAAATGAGATTTCCAACACCCTGCAAATAAGTTATGACACTACCGCCAGGTATCTACGCTATTTGCAAGAGACTTTTGTAATATTTGTGGTGAGGCCGTTTTTCGGAAACGTCCGGTCCGAATTGACCAAAATGCCGAAAGTCTATTTTGCTGATCTGGGCTGGCGAAATTTACTTGCCGGTGTAATTGATGTGGCCTGGGAGTCTATGGATGCGGGGCCGGTCTATGAAAACTTTGTTGCAATTGCCCTGCATCATCTTGTTCCGGGAAATGCTGTGCATTTCTGGCGCACTGAAGGTAAAGCAGAGGTGGATTTTGTTGTTGAGTTCAAAGGGAGTCTTGTAGCCATTGAAGTCAAGAGCAAGTCAATGAAAAAAGCGAGTATACCGCAGGGGTTGAGGAGTTTTATAAAAGCATATCATCCTGCGATTGCGCTGGTGTTGAATGGTGAGCTTGATGCGGAAAGTTCCGTGGAAGGTGTACCGGTCAGATTCATTTCCTGCGCAAACTGGCTGGATGTGCTCTCTGATGTTCTTAAATAAGGTTTGTTGCTGGCGGGTAGAATTTTCTTGCATTGTGCGCAGGGGAATTGTAAGATATCAAAATCGAGGTTGGTACTGTATTTTGGAGTAGGAATATCGGCTGGGCTGAGCAAGCTCAGCCACTACAATTGTTTATGATCGCTTAATGGTTACGTTCTGATTACGGAGGGGTGTGCTTTGAAGAAGATAGCGGTTCTTACGGGCGGGGGAGATGCCCCCGGGCTTAACGCAGCAATAAGGGCGGTGGTAACCAAAAGCTGCCGGAATGGCTGGCAGGTTATGGCTGTTAAAAACGGATGGGCTGGCATGGTGAATGGAGAGCTTTCGGAGCTTCCTCTTGAATCCGTAGAGGACATAGAGATGCAAGGCGGGACCATTCTGGGAACCTCAAGAACAAATCCATATAAGGTGGAGAATGGGCCGGAGTGCGTGAAAGAGACCCTGAAGAAGTTCGGAATCGACGCTTTGATTGCTATCGGCGGGGAGGATACACTGGGCGTTGCGCATAAACTGACTCAGGAGGGCGTTGCCATAGTGGCTATACCGAAGACTATTGACAATGACCTTTCCGAAACGGAAGTCTGTATAGGTTTTGATACTGCCGTGACGAGGGCGGCTGAGTCCGTGGAGAAGCTTCATACGACGGCTAAATCCCACAGCCGGGCACTCGTTGTGGAGATAATGGGAAGACATGCCGGATGGATAACTCTTTATGCCGGAATTGCCGGCGGGGCCCATGTTATTCTGATTCCGGAGGTTCCGTTTAGTATCGATGAAGTGGCTCGGGTTGTGAATGAGCGGAAGGCGAATGGGAAATCATACACTATTGTGGCCGTATCAGAGGGGGCCAAGTTTTCAGAACAGGAGAAGTTTGCGACTCAGACTGAAGAGCTGGATTCATTCGGTCACGTGCGGCTGGGCGGTGTGGCCAAGGTTCTTGCAAAAGAGATTGAGGAGAGTACCGGCGTTGAAGCCAGGTCAGTCGTGCTGGGACATGTCCAGAGAAGCGGGCCTGCTACCGCGATGGATCGGGTCATGGCGACAAGGCTGGGCGCTTCTGCGGTGGAACTGGTGGAAAAAGGAGAATACGGAAAGATGGTTTCTGTCAAAGGAGGAGAGATTACCTCCGTTGACGTTGGTCTTGCTGTTGGTAAACTCAAGACGGTAAGCCCTGAGCTTTATGAGATGGCGAAGGTGTTCTTCGGATAGGAGGCAGTGGGATGTTTTTAAATTCTTTGTTGGCGCTGTTCTCGAATGATATGGGAATGGACCTGGGAACGGCTAATACTCTGGTTTATGTCAAAGGGCAGGGCATAATCCTGTTTGAGCCGTCCGTGGTTGCCATTAGTAAAGGCACAAACAAGGTCCTTGCAGTTGGAAATAGAGCAAAGGAAATGCTTGGGCGCACACCGGGACATATCATGGCTATCCGTCCGATGAGGGACGGGGTCATTGCCGATTTCGAGATTACGGAGCAGATGCTGAGAAGTTTCATTACGAAAGTGCACCACCGCAGAGCGTGGGTTCATCCCAGGATGGTTATTGCCATTCCTTCCGGGGTTACGGAGGTGGAGAAAAGAGCGGTTGTGGATTCTGCCGAGCGCGCTGGGGCAAGTGAGGTGTATCTGGTCTCGGAGCCTATGGCCGCGGCTATTGGTTCCGGACTTCCCATTGATGAGCCTGCGGGCAATATGATTGTGGATATCGGGGGGGGCACGACGGAAGTGGCGGTGATATCGCTTTCCGGAGTAGTTCTCAGCCAGACGATGCGTATCGGTGGAGACGAGATGGATGAGGCAATCATCCAGCATTTGAGAAGGACATACAACCTTCTTGTAGGAGAGCGGACCGCTGAAGAAATAAAGATGAGGATAGGATCCGGGTTTCCCCTTGAAGAAGAGCTGAAAATGGAAGCAAAGGGAAGGGATCTCGTATCAGGTTTACCCAAAACCGTTACCGTGTCTTCCGAAGAGGTGCGCGAGGCTTTATCCGAACCTGTGAATGCAGTAGTTGAGACCGTTCGCGACACGCTGGAGAGAACGCCGCCCGAGCTTTCATCAGACTTGGTTGACCGCGGCATATACCTGACCGGAGGAGGGGCTCTTCTGAGAGGGATGGATAAATTGCTGGCTTCTGCGACGGATATCCCCATTCATGTCACCGAGGATCCCCTTACGACTGTTGTTATGGGAACGGGGAAGATTCTTGACGAGCTATCCGTTCTGAAAGAGGTTCTTATCAGCAGGCACCACTTCGCTTAGGGTTGTGATATTGTTGACCACTAACCACTGACGACTGCCCACTGTATACAGTCTTGAATGAAAAAAGTAGTAAGAAAAGCAAAGCATTTCTATTTCTCTCCTTAGCGGTTTTGTCTCTCGCCGTCCTTACGGTTGATAGCAAAAGGCAGGGGATAAGGACCCCCGGGGCATACCTCTTTCCAGCTTTCTCTTATCTCCAGAAGGGAATGAGCACAGCCTGGCGCTCGACAAGAAATCTTGCGCAGGCTTTTTTCGGAAGCAGGCGTCTGGTGGTTGAGAACCGCGGGCTAAAACAGCATGTGCAGGTCCTTCAGGGGAAAATATCCCAGTTAAGTCAATACGAACGTGAAAATGATGAGTTGCGCAAGCTGTTGGAGTTCCGTGAGAAAAGTAAACTCGGGGAAATTCTGGCTGAAAGTGTGGGAGCTGAGGTGATAGGTAGAAGTCCATCCAACTGGTATAGGACTCTGGTCATTGACAGGGGGGAACGGGACGGATTGAGACGGGACATGATTGTAGTCAGCGGTGAAGGTCTTGTGGGCAAGATAAGCGAGGTCAGTTTCGCCACCAGTCAGGTAATGCTTGTACTTGATGAAGATAGCTGTGTCAGTGCCAGTGTTGAAAGGACCAGGGAGCACGGGATAGTGCAGGGACAATTGAGTGATACCCTCAAGGTGAAATATCTCTCCGGCAAGACGGATGCTGTGCGGGGAGATGTAGTTCGTTCTTCGGGGTTGGGCGGTGTCTATCCGAAGGGGCTTTTGATAGGGACGGTCTCGGATGTGGAGAGAGCGGACTACGGCCTGACGATGTCAGCCGGCGTCATGCCTGCAGTGGATTTCTCCCGCCTTGAGCATGTTCTCGTTCTTAGAGCCCGATAGCGTATAAAGGCAGAGGAAAGCTGATATGCTCATATGGATAATTCTCGTTTCCGTGGCGGTTTTTCTGCAGGGTGCGGTTTTCAGTCCAGGGTGGCTCCAGCCGTGGGGAGTGAAGCCGGACCTGGTTCTCATAGTTGTACTGTATGCCGCTTTCTGGAAAGGTTCCTCGAGAGGAGCTGCAGTCGGATTCATAGGAGGGATAATTGAGGATTTGGCTGTCCGGTCCTCTGGCGGACTGCTTGGGGCGAATGCTCTCGCGAAGGTTGTGACAGGTTTTCTTTTTGGTTTCTTGAGAAAGAGATTTTCTGTTTACAGCGCGGGGTTCCATGTTATCGCGACATTTCTTGCTACCCTGTTGAGCCAGCTGATTTTTTTCTCCTTGATGAAAGTTTGCGGCATAGAGAAATCGCTGAATTCCCGATTGATATTGTTCGGACTTCCCTGTTACAATGCGGTCATCGCTCCGTTTGTCTTTCCCCTATTGAGGAAAATTGTCAAGAAAAGGTATGATAGAACGAAACCTGATTAGAAACTTTGACATCTGGCTTTTCATAGTAACCCTGTTTCTGGTTGGTGTCGGCGTAGCTGTGATATACAGCGCTACGTACCAGGCAGGTGAGGAATATGATTATCCGTTGAGACAGCTTTCCTGGGCTGGTGTCGGGTTCGCGGCTTTGTTTGTAGGATTGATTGTGGATTACAAGAAACTTGACCGTCTTGCATATCTCTTCTACATCGTAAACGTGGGGCTTCTCCTTCTGGTTCTGGTTTCGGGGAAGGTTGTGCTCGGAGCCCAGAGATGGCTGAGTTTAGGTACTTTTTCGTTTCAGCCGTCTGAACTGTCAAAGATCACGGTGATAATGGTTCTCGCACGTTTTCTCGGGGAGCGGAAGGGGCGGCTTGACAATCGCTGGTGTTTGTCCGGGGCATTCCTTCTGGTGTTTGTTCCGATGATTCTTGTCACTCAACAGCCGGACCTCGGCACAGGTCTTGTCTTACTGCCTGTCTTCCTGGCACTTCTCTACATAGCGGGAGTGCCCCGTAGGTATTTATGGAAATTAGTCGCGGTGGGATTGGTCATTTCTCCATTCCTGTTTTTCCTGCTCAAGGACTACCAGAAAAGCCGTCTTCTGGTATTCCTGAATCCGGATGCCGACCCGCTGGGCGCCGGGTATGCGACAAATCAGGCAAAGATTGCTATAGGTTCCGGCGGGCTTTTCGGTAAGGGATGGCTCTCCGGGACACAGACACAATTGCGTTTCCTGCCTGAGAACAGGACTGACTTCATTTTTGCCACCGTAGGTGAAGAATTCGGTTTTGTCGGATCTCTGCTTTTTCTGGGGCTTTATGCCTTCATAATCATGCGCGGGATACAGATAGCCCAGCAGGCAAAGGATGTAACAGGTGCCCTGCTCGCAAGCGGAATATCTGCGATGCTGGTTCTTCATGTGTTTGTAAACGTGGGGATGGCTGTGGGGACGATGCCGGTGGTGGGATTGCCGCTGCCGCTGATAAGTTATGGAGGGTCGTGTATGGTGACCACTCTGTTCTCTATCGGTCTTCTGATGAATGTGCGCATGAGGAGATTTACTTTTTAGGAGTTTATGATGGAAAAGAAAATATTGATAAGCGTTGATATGAATGAGACCAGAATCGCTCTTGTTGAGGGTGGAAAACTGGAAGACCTTCTTATTGAACGGCAGGGGGAAGAGAGGATGGCCGGAAGCATTTATAAGGGGGTGGTCAGGAAAGTACTGCCGGGAATGCAGGCCGCTTTTGTTGATATCGGTCTCGGGAAGGATGGGTTTCTGTACGTGTCGAAGGTAACGGAGGGTGTTGACGAAGACGTGGATGAAAGATTTCCGTCGGGTTCCATTGAAGCTTTGCTAAAGCAGGGACAGGAGCTTCTCGTAGAGGTGTTGAGGGAACCGATTGGCACCAAAGGGGCGCGTCTATCGTCGTATGTAAGCTTGCCGGGAAGATATCTGGTTCTTATGCCGACAGTTGCGCATTTCGGAGTTTCGCGAAAGATAACGGACGAAGTTGAAAGGAGAAGGCTGAAGGATCTTCTTCGTAAAATCGCGCCTCCCGGCAAAGGTTTTATTGTCAGGACTGCGGGCGAAGGCAAGGGAGAAAGAGAATTCCGATCGGATGTCAAGTACCTGCTGCGCACCTGGTCGGGTATTGAAAAGTCGAGCAGGCGGGTGGCTGCTCCAAAGGTTGTGCACGAGGAGATGGATGCCGTGCACCGGGTTGTGAGGGATGTCCTGAACCCGGACATAGGAAAGATTGTTGTTGATGCAAAGCCGGAGTGGAGCAGGTTGAAGAGGTTTGTCCGGACTCTCTGTCCGGATTTGCCGGTAGACGTAGAGCTGTACAGGGACAGTAAACCTCTGTTTGAGGCGTACGGAGTCGAAGATGAGATTGACATGGCTCTGTCCAGGGAAGTGAATCTCAAGTCGGGAGGGTATATTGTCATTGAGCAGACTGAGGCAATGGTGAGTATCGACGTCAATACGGGCAGGTTTACGGGCAAATCGAAGTTTGAGGAAACCATACTCATAACTAATCTCGAAGCGGCGGGGGAAGTGGCAAGACAGCTCAGGCTGAGAGATATGGGGGGAATTGTCATCATCGATTTCATAGATATGGGCTCTTCGCGAAATCAGAAGAAGGTCCTGAGAAAGCTCGAGGGATGTATGAAACGTGACAGGGCTAAAACGACAATTCTTGAACTGTCCGATCTGGGACTTGTGGAGATGACCAGGCAAAGAGTGCGGCGGAGCCTTTCGACTACGTTTTATGAAGCTTGTCCCTACTGCAAGGGTTCCGGCTGGGTGAGGTCAGTGATTACCACGAGCATCAACGTCCAGAG
>JAUVJM010000061.1 GCA_030596585.1 bacterium | reverse complement strand
TAAGAAATTCAATGTTCCTGTCGAGGTATTCCTCTGTGATAATCTGCATTGTTTTGTCAGTGGTCATCTGCGCAACTTATTCTTCGAGTAAGCGAAAGCGCATCGAGAAGATGATGTCTCGACACGGGTTCTCGACAAGCTCGAACAGTAAAGGTTTACACAGTTCACCGAATATTTATATTTATTCTTCCTTACCCGGTTCGTCGGTAATAATCTTGTGAATGTAGGTTCTTATCGCTCCCACTTCTTCTATTCCAAGAACTTCTCTGATTTGCGACCTGAAAAGCTCCTGTATTCTCGCGGTTACCTCCGGTACGCTCACGCCTGCCTCTACCGAGGCACGATTCCGGACTTCAAGTCCTCTCTTGGTGGCGATGACTTTGGGCTTGAGTTCTCTCACTCCCCGAATCCCACGTGAGGCTTTTCGGAGGAGTTCTTCAATGGCGCTGAATGCTATTCTGAGCTCGCCGTCGGGACTCTGTATAGAAATTGTCTGTTCCGGGCGCACATTTTGAACAGCTATAAGGACTATTACTAAGCCCATGATAAGCATTACCGTTCCGACTGCACCTGTTAAGAGCTCTCTTCCGAAGAGGTATCCCGATATGTCCGCAAGTCCAAGACTGCTGGCAAGGAGCGCTCCTCCGACGATGAGAAGCATCAGTGTCGCAACTACGTTTAACAATCTGCCGAGAGCTTTCATTTTGTTTCCTCCTCTATTCCCTTCTCTTTTCCTTCAACTGGCGGGAAATGTATGCCGTGAACGTTGATGTCCACAGCCTTTACGCTTTTGCCGGTCGTATTCTCGATTTTCTTTTTAACGTTTCGCTGGATTTCCGAACATACGTCAGGGATACTCACACCGTACTCTACCAGTATCGAAATCTCAATATTTGTTTCATCCTCAGTGATGACTACCTTAATTCCCTTTTCGGGATTTTTCCTGCCAAGTACCTTCGCAAGGCCTTCCACCATCCCCCCGCTCATGCCTGCCACGCCTTTTGTTTCGATTGTGGTCCGTGCGGCAACTATGGCAAGGACTTCGTTGTTGATTTTTATGGTGCCCAAACCGCTTTCTTCTTTAATTTCTTCCTGTTTCATTGTGCCTCCTGTGTTTATTTCTTCCCTCCTCCGAGAAGTTCGTCAAGAAAACCCGTGTGCAGGTCTCCGTCCGCGAAGAGGCGGCTGTTGAATATGTGGCGGTGGAGCGGGATTGTGGTTTTAATCCCCTCTATAACGTATTCTTCAAGCGCGCGCCTCATCCGCGCAATTGTTTCCTGCCTGTTCTCCCCGCTTACTATCAGTTTGGCGATGAGCGAATCGTAATATGGCGGAATCTTGTATTCAGCATAGATGTGTGTGTCCACCCTAACTCCCGGTCCTCCGGGAACGTTGTGGGTTTCTATTTTGCCCGCACACGGAGCGAACCCGTTCTCCACATCCTCGGCGTTGATTCTGCATTCGATAGACGAGCCTTTCAGGCGAATGTCTTGCTGGCGGTGCCGGAGTTTTTCTCCCGCGGCTATCCTGATTTGCTCTTTCACAATATCTATTGAGGTAACTTCCTCGGTAACAGGGTGTTCAACCTGCAAACGCGTATTCATCTCCATAAAGTAAAAGCTGCCTTTCTTATCAACGAGGAATTCAATCGTTCCGGCTCCCACATAATCTGCCGCTTTTGCGCCGCGCAGCGCTGCCTCTGCCATCTTTTTTCTTAGCCTCTCATCAAGATTCGGAGCCGGGGATTCCTCGATTAATTTCTGGTGTCTCCTCTGAATAGTACAGTCTCTTTCCCCGAGATGGATAATGCTGCGGTGCTCGTCGGCAAGTATCTGAAATTCAATGTGACGGGGCTGCTCCAGATACTTCTCTATGTAAAGACGCGAATCTCCGAATGCGGCTTCTGCTTCCGTCTGTGCCACGAGAAACGCGTTTACAAGGCGCACGTCGTTGTGGGCGACTTTCATTCCCCTGCCCCCTCCACCTGCCGCCGCCTTTATTATGACCGGGTACTGGATTTCGCGGGCGATTTTCAGTGCTTCTTCCTGGCTGTCCACGGGTCTGTCACTGCCGGGTATTACGGGAATACCGGCTTCTTTCATTTTTTTCTTCGCCAGTATTTTGTCTCCCATTAGTTTCATGACGGATGGCGGTGTGCCTATAAATTTTATCCGGCACGATTCGCACACCTCGGCAAAGTGGGCATTCTCGGCGAGAAAACCATAGCCCGGGTGTATAGCCTCGACGTCCGTTATTTCCCCTGCACTGATGATGCTTGGAATATTCAGATAGCTGTCCGCGCTTGGCGGCGGACCGATGCAGATATCCTCGTCCGCGTATCTGACGTGGAGTGAATCCCTGTCAGCTTCCGAATACACAGCCACAGTGGATATTCCCATTTCCTTGCAGGCTCTTATTATTCTAAGGGCTATCTCACCACGGTTGGCAATCAGGATTTTTTGGAACATTGTATCACCAGGTTTAGTAGTGGTGGGGCTTGTCCCCACTCTCCTTTGTCATCCTGAGCGGCAGCGAAGGATCTCCATAGATTCTTCGCCCCGAAATCGGGTCTCAGAATGACAATTTTGCATGTAATCCTTGATCACTTTATTTCCACGAGAAAAAGCGGTTGGTCGAATTCCACCGGCTGTCCATTCTCAACAAGCATTTTCTTAATGCGCCCGCTCACCTCGGATTTTATCTCATTCATCAATTTCATTGCTTCAATGATGCAGATTACCTGTCCTTCGCGCACTTCTTCCCCCTCTTCAAGGAATGGCGCGGCATCCGGCGCCGGAGATCTATAGAACGTGCCGACCATCGGAGATTTGATTTCGACTGTGTTCTTTCCCGCCGGCTTCTCTTCCGGAAGCGGTGCCGCTTCAGGCTGGGCCTGGGGCTGGTGCCGGATGGGCGGTTCCGTTTCAGCTCCTTTTTTCAATCTTATTTTTACCCCCTGCCTTTCCACGTCAAGCTCACTAATATCTGCCTGTTCGAACAGAGCAATGATTTCTTTCAACTCTTTTAGGTTCATGATACTCTCTCCACGTATTTACCCTCGCGGGTATCAACCTTGATCCTGTCGCCGGTGTTTACGAAGAGGGGAACCTGGACGCTGGCTCCGGTCTCAAGTTCTGCCGGCTTTGTAGTCCGGGAGACTGTATCCCCTCGAACTCCCGGCTCGGTATTCACGACTTCAAGTTCAACGAAAGTGGGCAGTTCCACGCCAATGAGTTCTCCCTCGTACATTACGGCGCGGACTGTCGTGTTTTCTTTCAGATATTCTTTTGCATCCCCGACCTGGCTGTCTGTGAGAACCAGCTCTTCAAAATTCGCTTGGTCCATGAAGTAGAGCAGGTCGTCTGTACGATATAGATACTCGCATTTCTTTTCTTCAAGGTAGGCTTTGTCTATCTTTTCACCGGACCGGAAGGTCTTCTCAATGAGCTGTCCTGTTTTCAGATTCTTCAGCCTCGTTTTGAGAAAAGCTCCGCCTTTACCCGGCTTGACATGCTGATAGTCTACTATGGATGCCAGTTCCCCGTCAAGCTTGATTACAAGTCCGGGCCTAAAATCGCTTGTCGTTGCCAAGATTCACCTCGCTATGCTGGGCAGTCTCTGAGAGTAGATATTTGGTGAACTGTGTAAAGTCTTATTCTTCGAGCTTGTCGAGAAGTCATCTTCTCGATGCGCTTTCGCTTACTCGAAGGATAAACAGAGTTCACTGAGTATCTACGAGACACAGTTCACCGAATATTTACTTAGTGATTAGTGGTCAGTTATAGCTCTATCGGATGTCTGGGGGAGTGGGTCAGTAATTCTGCCCCGTTCTTCCCCACGAGAACCATGTCCTCTATCCTTACGCCGAATTTTCCCTCTATGTAGATTCCTGGCTCTACTGTGATGACCATATCTTTTCTTATGATGTCTTTGCTTGCATTACCAATGCGGGGATGTTCGTGAACCTCGAGGCCTAATCCATGTCCGAGTGCATGCCCCAGTGAGTAACCTGCATTTTCAATCGTTTTTCTGGCAAGGGAATATACCACGCCTGCTCTTATTCCCGGCTTGATTTCCCTGATGGCTTCCTCCTGGGTTTTCCGGACGATTTTGTAGATCCTTTTCTGTTCGGAATTCATTCTACCGATACAAATCGTCCTTGTCAAGTCGGAGCAGTACCCGCGCCAGTTGATACCCATATCCAGGAGAACCATGTCTCCCTTCTCGAGGATTTTTGAAGACGGCTTGCCGTGAACGAGAGAAGACCTGGAACCGGAGACGAGAATGATTTCAAAAGACGTATCTGCCTTTTTCTTCCCTCCTATGAAGTACTCAATCTCTGCGGCGATTTCTCTTTCTCTTTTGCCGGGTTTTATTATTCCCAGTGCGTATGCTAATGTCTCGTCCACGATATTGGCGGATGTTCTCAGAAGTTCCTGCTCATCGCCGGTTTTTATAACCCTGAGTTTTTCGACCCATCCACTGATGGGTAGGAGCTTCTTCCCTTTCAGCCGTTTCCCGAGTTCCTGAAACTGGTCGAAAGATATGCTCGATTCGAATCCCACTGTGCGCGGATGTATATCCTTGAGTATCTTCGCGGCGGTCTTGAACGGTGATTTTTCTGTCAGGACAATATCCCATCCGCCTGCCTCCTGTCTTGCCTGTTCAATGTAGCGGGAATCGGTCAGGAGGAATTGTGAATCGAGAGCGACAAGTGCCCATGCACCGGCTGTGGTTCCGCTCAGGTAGCGCACGTTGGGCCTGCCGGTGATGAGGAGAGCGCCTATTTTCTCCTTCCGCATTCTTCTTCTGAGTTTCTGGAGTTTCATACTCCTCCTACGCAGTTGCCTGTCCACGAACACATCACTCTGTGGTAGCCGCAGGCTTTAGCCTGCGAAAGGTCACGCACCCTAAAGGGTGCGACTACCGGGCATCTTCTCGATGCGCTTCCGCTTACTCGAAGAATAAACAGTTTACTGTTCGAGCTTGTCGAGAACGCGAATCCATGTTTCGACCTGTTTCAGCATACGGCTGAGGTTTTCTTTCTGACTTTCTCTGTAGACTGCGTCTTTACATTCGAATGTAAGCGCATACTCTTTTCTTGCAGATTCATATCTTCCAGCAAGATGATAGATACGTCCCAACTGCATATGGTATTTCGGAAGCACGGGGTAACAGGACACGGCGTTTTCAAGCTCTCTGATTGCTTTTTCCATGAGACGTTCGTTTCTGCCTGCACTCTTAGACCAGTAAAGCCAGGCGAGTTTGCTGTGGTAAAGTGCCATATGAGGATTGTATCTGACTGCGTTTTCATAAGATGCTATAGCTTTGTCAAGCCAGATGCGTCCCGTTACACGTTTGCCTTTCTGTCTTCCCCACTCCGACAGTTTCCCTTCATACATGAACCCGAGTTGGAAATGATATTTTGCCCGGCGGGGGCTGTATTTCAACGCTTTCTCTGAGAGCGACATGGACTTGTTTACATCATTTTCCTTCAGGCACTTGAGAGCGCGTCCGAAATACCGGTCTCCGAGCATGGGCATTCGAACCGCCCATAGCATATAAGAAGTTAATGACAGTATGATAACAGTGAGCGCTATTTTCGTTAATTTAGTTGTATTTGCTTTTTGCGTAGGTAAGGGCTCTTCCTGTGTTTCCATAAGTGCCATAAGGAGAAACATCGTCATGGTTATGCCGGGGATGTAAAGTCCGAAATCCACAAGACTCTGGATGAGAAAGCCGACAATACCCGCAAAACAGCCCAGTACCAGCACCTTTTGCCGATGATATTTAATAAGTTTGATTCCTCTTTTGAGAAAACGTGCCCATAGCCAGAGGAAAGCCAGAAATCCCGCTATCCCCGTTTCCACAAGTACCTGCAGGTAGTTGTTATGCGCCATCTGTGTTTCGTGGGCGAGCAGGGGTCTGTGGGCAGGGTAGATAGTGCCGAATGTCGCGGGTCCGGAACCGAGGAAAGGGTGGTCCTTTACCATAGATGGGACTGCTTTCCAGTAGCCCAGACGGACGGAAAATGAGCTGGCGAATCCCGACAGGGTTACTTTCGGCAGACAGCCTGAGACAAGAAGAAGTACGAATATCACAATGGGTATAAGAAGTGCGCTGATTACGATGGTTTTTTTCCTTCTCTTGATGACTGCAAACCATACGTATGCGAAAACGACCATTGACAGGAGAGCAGAGAGCCACCCTGCCTTTGAGAATGTCAGAGTCAGGCAGGAGAGAATCAAAAGTGTCATTCCTACGGAAGCAGGAACCCAAAATAGTTGAGAGAAACGGGTTTTGCCTGTTCTGTTACGACCCCCTAGACAAAGTGATAGACTGAGCGGCATAACAAGGACGAGAAATCCAGCCAGCGCAGGCGGATAGACAAACGTAGAGAAAGCTTTCTCGGTAGCAAGCCGTGCTATGAACTCTGGAGGATATTCCCCGAAGTGGTTGAGACTGACTATCCTGCGGGCGTTATCAAGTCCCCAGAAATATTGGTATATCCCGTAGAGGCAGACGAGAGTGACGCTGAGGTAAAGCGCCAGAATGACGGCGCGCCGTTCCCGGCGCGTTTTGATGTTATTCGTGATGATGAAGTAGAGTAAAACACAGCTCATAAACTCATACGTATGATTCAGGCTGAGGGCGCTGTTCACAGACTGTAGAGCTGACACAGTGAGACATAGGAAAAAGGTTATCAGCGGAACGTCGAGGGGAGTCCTGAAAAATGTTGACTTTCTCCATAGAATCCGGAGCAGCCATGCCGCGCATATAACGAGAAGCATGGTCTGGATGTAGGTGTTTGACCAGGGATAGGTCATACCTGAGACGAGAGGGCGGAAGAAAACGAGCAGGCACACGCCTGCGACTATCAGCGCATTGAAAGTGTGTGGTTTAGCTTTGCTTTTCACTTTCTGCCTCCATGCCCTTGATTTTTTCTCGCGGCAAGTTCCAGAGAAACAATGATTCCAAAGATGCTGATGGTTTGCACCAGAACTATGACCGCTCCCCATGTGTGAATATATCTCAGAAGAGTTGCATTGATGCCCACACAAAAAGTAACCAGGTAAACAAGCAGGACAGCCTGTCTTTGTGTCAACCCGAGACTGACCAGCCGGTGAGAGAAATGTCTTTGGTCTGCCTTGAAGATAGACTCTCTTTGCCTCAGGCGGAGCCATATCACGGAAAACGTATCGAATATCGGAACTCCGAGAATCAAAATGGGCATGATGACGGGGAAAAGAGTGGGGCTTTGTGCCGAGTAATAGGTGTTGAGCAGGGCTAATGAACCGAGTGTGTATCCGATGAAGAGGCTTCCCATATCTCCCATAAATATGCTTGCCGGGTGGAAGTTGTACCGGAGAAAACCCACGAGACTTCCGGTGAAAGCAATGAGAATAGCGCCCACGAAGAGCTGGTCCTGCTGAAGAGCAGTGACGAAGAAAACGACTGAGGCGATGATGGCAACTCCCGCTGAAAGCCCGTCCATATTATCAAGCAGGTTGAATGCGTTGGTGATCCCGACTATCCAGATGAGGGTGATGATCCCGCTCAGATACACATTCGGTATAAAGAGAGTTATCCTTACGCCGGCCCATATCAGCGGAAGAGCGGCGATTATCTGCAGGACGAGTTTGATTCTGAACCTGATGCTGCGAATATCATCAAGGAGTCCCAGTAGCAGCATCAGTGTCCCTCCTGCCAGTATAACCCTCAGTTTTCCCCAGACAAGAGGCGCGCCCTCGAAGTGCTGCACTATCGCGGATGGGAGAATAGATGCCAGCGACGGATTTCTGACCACGATATGGACAACTGCCATATGCACAGCAATTGTCAGTATAAACGAGAAATAAATTGCTATTCCGCCGAGGAGCGGCTTGAACGTCTGATGGATTTTTCTTGCCTCGGGATGGTCAACTATTCCGGTTTTCAGGGCGATTTTCCTGGCAATCGGTATTAACAGGAGCGAGACAAGAAACGAAAAGAGAAATATGTAGAGATAAGTCCAGTTCCACATGGTTTTTAGACCTCAGACTAAGTACAGGCACAAAGGCACAGAGTAAGAAAAAAAATATTTCAACTTTGTGTTTGTCTTTTACTTTGTGCCTTTG
>JAUVJM010000060.1 GCA_030596585.1 bacterium | reverse complement strand
TTGAAAGTTCCCGACACCTTCCTCCATGAACCCTCTACACTGAAATCTTTTGATGCCTTCCACGCGCCCTCAAGAACTCTATATGTCCTCACACCATCAATTACTGCCCTCTCCCTGGTTTCGTTATACCATATTTCCCATAAACCTCTAAGATCTTTTCCTTTTGCAAAAAAAGTTAATCTATACTTCTGCCTTCTTTTCAACAACCGCCTGACATTGCCAGTTACAACAATACTTCCGCCATAGCCCTCGCGACAGGCAATCTTCAGGCACTGGGCTCCCGCATGAGGCACATTATCAATACTCATGCTGTAAGCGCCCTTTCTGTCAGCATCGCGAGACCATCCAGGCACAGCCTTGCCCTTCAAGACGTTTTTCCCTTTCAGGGCAACTGCCTTTGAAAACTGCGGGCTTTTCATGGAACCTTCGTTTAGTATCAGATAGATTAATCCGCAAGAACTGCCACAAATCAGGTCCCAGTCACCATCTTCATCCCAATCAACCGCGCAGGGGGCGCTCATAGAGCCAATATCTATGTCCTCACCACTTTTATACTTCAACCTGCCGGCACACTTCAGAACTTTCACTTTCCCTTTTCCCGCTTCGTTCAGGTAAAGGTTAACGCAGCCATTCCCGTCGCCGACGATCAAATCCATATCGCCGTCCTTATCCCAATCAACAACAGACGGGGTAAGATGCATTTTCCCCTCTCCGTATGCAAGATAAGCTCTGCTCTTCTTATCAAATCTCAGGCTTGAGTCTCCCTTATTTAGATAAATATATACACTGTTTGCCGAGTACGTCCCCTCTCCAAGGACTAAATCCAGCCTTCCGTCTCCGTCCCAATCAACAACTGCCGGAGCAGAGAACTGACCAATGTCAAGCCTGCCCTTTCCAAAATCAATGAATTTTGGCTCTCCAAATTCAAACGTACCGGATTTCCTCGGAAGAAACCAGACCATCCCCTCCCTTGAGCCGAAGACTACATCTTTTCTTTTGTCTCCGTCCCAGTCAACTACAACAGGTTTCAGGTTCCTGTCAAAACGCCCCTTTACAAACTTGCCTGTCCCGAACTCAGGTGCTTTGTTTGTCCCTGAATTAAGATAATACCATATCATCCAATTTTCATCCCCGCAGACGATGTCCTTTTTACCATCTCCGTTAATATCAACAACAAAAGGGGCAGAATACCCGGAGACCCTCAACCTGCCTCTGTTATCCACTCCATCCAAGAAGTCCTCCACATCATAAGTCTTCCTTTCAAAATCTCCGTTGAAGATTAAATTCTGTGCATGGACATCAATGGCAAACAGGCATAGAAGCAAACAGGCACAGAGGCATAGAGTTAAAAAATTGATTCCCCTAACCTCAAACTCTGTGTCTTTGTGCTTTTGTGTCTGTCTTTTTGCTTTTGTCATTCCGCACCTTAGGGGTCGTATCAGAATAAGATTTTATCGTGTTAATAAATATGCAACCATATTTATTCCCAACCTGTAAGCAGATTCGACTGATTCCCGGTTCAGATTCTCGAACTGCCACCTGCCCCAATGAGGCCCCCTGTTATTCTCCCAGTTTTCATCAAGGCTGTTGTCAACCTCACCTTTTTCATTCAGACCTGTTTCCCAGAAATCCCCGTAATCATTTAGCGTGTATATTACGACCATCCTCTCATCAATCTTCACCATCTCAAGAGGGTCATCCCTGTAATTCATTGCCGCCGGCACTTCCCCAAACTTGTAAAAAGAGCTGAAAACTTTGTGCCCAATCGGAATCGGTTCGAAATCCCTGTCAGGTAGAACCTTCTTCATCTCCCTTCTGAACGCTATGTCAAACCGGGACATTCTTCCAGGGAGACCATTGTCCGCCCATACAAGCCCGCCCTGAAGAAGGTATTTTCTCAGATGTTCTACCTCCTCATTGGTAAACTTGAAATCCCTTGTTCCCGTGAAGTATACGAAAGGACAATCAAAAATTTCCTCTGACGAAACACTCACGACTTTTGGTTTTTCATCCGCCGTCACATTTGAGCGCCGATTGATTTCTTTCATCAGGTTCGGAATAGACTTCGGGTCCTTATACCAGTCACCGCCCCTGTACCTCGCGAGAACGGGAGTAAAAGACGCTTTTACGGACTTTCCTTTGCCTGAAATATCAAATTTCTTCCCGAATTGCTTGTAGGTTTTCTGCCTGCGCACCTTCTCCCTAGAAACAATTCGATCACTTTTTATTCTGTGTCTTCTGGATAATCTGGCACCCTTCGGGATAACCGTTTTCGGGACACCAACAGCAACAGGAACTTTTGTTTTCCTCTCTATTTTCACCACATCGGGCTTTTTTTTCAGCAGATGAACCGGCACCTCGGAAATCCTCGTTTTTTTGACCTCGGACACAGCTCTCTCAGCAGGAGCCGCAGGTTTTACTTTTCTTCTAAGCCTCCCTTCGAAAAGTGCCTCCTTCGTACCGGGAGAGATTATATATGCCGGAGCAAAGATTACAAGAATACCCAGATGGACAAACAGGGCAAGAAGCAAATATTTGAGATTGCCATTTGGCTTCCTCATCGAACGCTTCTCCTCCTGACCACTAACCACTGGCCACTGTTTCTACGGCATATAGAATGAAATATTCGTTACGCCGCTCGCAGCACATGCATTAAGAACATCCACCACGCGGCCATGCGAAACACGTCCATCCGCCTCGATAATGACATTCTGGTTGCTGAAAATAGAAGCGAGCTTACTCAACACGGCTCGCAGTTCCGGCAATTCCTTTGAGCCCGGGAAGTCATACTCCCTCTCATTTACCGCAATTCCTCCATCACTCATGATATGGATTACGACTTCATCCGGAAGCTCTTCAGCAGACACAGAGGCTTTTACTACCGGCAGGCTTATCTTAAGTTGACTCTCTTCAACTACGAAACTCGCGGTAACCATAAAGAAAACGAGGAGAAGGAAAACAATGTCAACCATCGGCGCCATCTGAATCTCTATTTTCTCACCGTTTCTATCCCTGCCAAATTGCATTTTAGCCCGGCTCCTCCTGGAAAACGGCAAAAGAAACATCCCACATCCCGGCTTGCGCACAGACCTTCATTACTCCCATTATCCATGCATGAGGAACGTTTCTATCACCCCTTATGGTAACCTTTGTTTTTCGAAAAGTATCTGCCGCCTCTGCCAAAATCGGCTGCAGTTCATCAAGCTCGTAGATTCTCTTATTCAAAGCAATTGCTCCATCCTCCATCACATTGATAACAAGCTCGCCGTAGCTGCTCTTCTTCGTCTGCGACTCATCCGCTACCGGAAGTCTGACCTCATCCACACCTTCAAGTTTCTGGAACGTTGATATGACCATAAAAAAGATGAGCAGCTGAAAAATTATGTCTATCATTGGCGACATCTGAAATTCGGGGTCTTCGCTCTGAAAGCCCTTTCTGACGAACTTCATTATCCGCCCCCTTCCGCCTCAAGCTCTTTTTCCGCTTGCTCTTCACCACCCGGATTGACCGCAGGCGCAAAAAGCAGCCCGATGAGCCTTTCAGCGCTCCGCTCGATACCCGCCATTATGTTCTGAGCCTTTATCCGCAGAGAGTGATAAGATACCATCGTAGGTATTGCGACTATCAAGCCAAATGCAGTTGTAATAAGCGCCTTAGAAATACCCTCAGCGAGAAGAGTTGGCTTCCCAAGCCCCGCCTTGTAAGCAATAACGTTAAATGCTTGAATCATCCCCAGAACGGTCCCCAGCAATCCTATCATCGGCGAAATCACGGCTATGACGGAAAGGAAAGTCAACTTCTGTTGAATCCCTGCCATTTCTTTCATTCCCGCATCTTCAACCGCTTTCACCGCCATTTCCTTCCCGTCGCCCATTCCCTCGATAGCGGCTCCGAGTATGTTCGAAACAGGATACGAAGTTTCATCACATCTCTGCCATGCCTCATCGTACCTTCCCTGCTGTGCCAATTCACTGACTTCTTCAACAAATTCCGCCGGAGCGACCTTTTTGAGCCGCATGTTCATAATTCTCTCTATTGTAATTCCCAGCGCCAGCACGGAGCACAGGGCTATGAAAACCATCGCTGCACCACCCGCAGAAACCGTCTGCCAGAATGTCATCCCTCCGGACGCTTCTTCCGGTTTCTCTGCCACTTCCTCCTGCGCGAAAAGAACTCCTCCCGCCAACATGAGCACAAGCAATATGGTTATCTTCCTCATCTTTTCTCTCCCTTCTTGCGTTTGTCATCCAGTTTATTCAACTTCTCTCTTGCCTCTCTTGCATGCTTTCCGCCTGGATACTCCCCCAGCAGCTCCTCGTAAATTCCCTTTGCATTGAGAAAATCTCCCAACTTCTCATAACAGAAACCGCTTCTTAACATTGCTTTTTGAACAAACGCATCCTGCTTATAGAAAACGACAACGACTCTGAGAAAATTCAAGAGAGCCTTTTCATATTCCTCTGCCGCAACACACATCTCGCCGAGGGAAATCTGGGCTTCTGCCAGATATTTCCCGGAGCATTCCTCCTCAAGGATTTCTCCATAGATGGACTTCGCCTTGTCGTACATCCGCCTGCCTATGGAAATTCGGCCAAGAATCAGCCTGCTCTCGCACCTTATATCAGGGTCTTTACACTCAGAGACCAATCTCCGAAAAACCAAGCAGGCATCATCTTCCTTATTAGTCTCCGTATACGCGCGCCCAAGCCCCATGAGAGCCTTTTCTCCCCACTCGGTCCTGCCACACATGGAAATGACCTCGTTGTACAACCGAATGGCATCGCCAAACTTGCGTTTTCTGAAAGCCTCCTCCGCTTTTCGGAAAGCCTCCGGCTTTTCCATTATGACTTTAAGAATATCGCTTCCCGGAATGCCCATTGTGCCTTTCCCACCCACCAATTCAATGATTATCTGACCATTCTTCTCCCCTATAACTCTGCCTTCAATTACACTGCTGTTCTTGAGAATAATCTTATCTGCCGCCTGAGAAACACCGGACAATATGACAAACAGGCACATCCCCAGAAATGCAGCATGAGACCTCAGACCACAGACTTCAGACGTCAAACTTCTTAGAATCCCTTGTGCCTTTGCCACTTTGTACCCCTGTGCCTCTCTATTTGCCAACTCTCTTCCTCGCCAACTCGGCAAGAGGACTTTTCGGAAACTTATCGACCAATTCTCTGTATGCCGCATTTGCTTCCTCATCTTTCCCGAGTTTCTGATAAGTCAACCCGCTTTTCATGAGCGCGCTTGCAAACTCCGCTTCAAACTGCTGATAGAGAATTGTCACTCTGAGGAAGAATGGAAGAGCTTTCTCATAATCTCCTTCCTCAAAGTAACAATCCCCGATTCCAATCAATGCCTTTGGAACAACATCTCCCCCGCCGGCTCCCGCCGCCTTCCTGAAAAGCTCTACTGCCTGCCCGAACTCCTTCTGCCCCATGAGCGACCCCGCAAGACCCAAATTCGCGTCCCCGAGGAACGCAGACCCTGGATGATCCGATATGAACGTCCTGAACCCTCTCTCCGCCGAGCGCCAATCTTCCAACTCAAGTTTGCATCGCGCAAGGTAAACCGCCGCCCTCTCTACTTCCGGGGAACCGGGGAAGGTTTCGAGTATGTCTTCAAAAAGCTTCGAGGCTTCCCTGTAGTGACCTGTCTTAAAGAAAATCTTGCCTGTCAGGGAAAGATATTTCTCAGAAGAAAGCGAACCGGCTTTGAGAGCCGCGACGGTTTTATGTGCTTCCTCGTAATCTCCCCTCTCACAGAAAAAATTCGCCAGAGAAAGCCGGATGCGGTCTCTGAGCCGGGCATATTCTTTTTCCATCCCCTCAAACTCCGTTACCGTTTCCTTCTCGCTCCTGAACATGAGACAAATATTGACTATCCCATCCAGTGCCTCGTCCACAAACGCACCCGAAGCGCACTCGTTCAAAATCTCTCTGTACTCTCTAATGGCATTGTCAGTATCTCTCCTTTTCAATGATGAAGCTGCCATAAGCAATCTCGATTTGCACGCTGATTCAGTCCCGCGAAAATTCTCTACAACCCAGTTCCCCATTTCAGTAACCGAATCGTACTCAGACAACCTTAGATTGTTCCACGCTATCCAGTAACCCGCCTCTCCTGCAATCTCATCTTCGGAGGGCTTTTCAACAAGCTTCTTAAGATTCCGCACCATATTTGAATAGTCTTCGAGATAGTAGTAGGACATGCCAATCTGGAAAATGGCGAAATTCGCAAGCTCCCCGTCAGGAAACTTCTCAACTACCGCCGAATAGCTCTCTATAGCTTTGCGGAAATCATCTCTTGCGAAATTATTGTCACCAATCCTGTAGGCAGCCTCACCAACCAGGCCGCTGTCCGGGAACCTGTCAATCAGATCGGACAAATACCTGACGGACTCATCAAAATCTTCAAGCTCGAAATGGCATAAACCTATGTAGTAAAGAACCTCATCTATGAACTCTCCCCCGGGATAGGCTTTGCTTACCGCCATGTACTCGTTGAGAGCCTTCTCATATTTACTTTCTTCAAACAAACAATATGCGAGTTTCACCCCGCTCCCTTCTACCCACTCGCTGCCCGGCCATCCATCAATCAACTTTCTGTATTCGAGCCTTGCAGGCTCAACCTTGCCCAATTCAAGCAGACAATTCGCCATCTGATACTGGCAGTCACCTGCCACACTACCCTGAGGAAACTCAGAAAGGCAAAGCCTGTATTGCTCTATTGCCCCTTCACATTCACCTTTTTCGAAAAGGGCTGTCCCCAAATGGAACCGAACGCCGTCAACAGAAGAGTCATCACGGAACCTTTTGCGAAAACCAGTGTAAGATTCCTCAGCCTCATCCAATTTCATTTGCTTCAGAAGAGCCAGAATCATTCCGCGCATCGCTCCCTTTGCCGCAGACTCATCACCGAATTTCCTCAGCACTTCCTGATAGGCAATCCTCGCTTCATAATAGCGCCCTAACTGATGATAGGCGAGACCGATTCGGTACCATGCGACGGCTGCCAACTCCTCTTTTGAAAGCTTTCTGGACATTGCTTTTAACTTCAGGATTTCTCCACGAATTTTTCTTAACTCAGTCCATTTAGAAGAACTCTTTAATTGCGCATCCAGAAGCTTGATTTCTTTCTGAATAATCTCGATTATGCCCTGGGCAGGGCGGACCCTGCGAAAAACCTTTATAGCTTCTCTGAAACTCTTGCCGTCAAAGAGAGTCTGCCCCATCATGAAGTATGCCTGATTTATCAGGACAGGGTTTTCCTTCGCTCCTGTAAGACGCCTGAAAGTCTCAATCGCTTTCTCAGTCTCACCCATTTCAGCATAGATTGTGGCAAGAAAATAGTGTGCATCGTCCAGGAGAGAACTTTTCTTATGCGTTCTTAAAAACTTCTTCAGATTTGCTACTGCTTTCGGGAAATCCTTCTTGCCATAATATGACCAGGCAATACCATAAGCCGCGCGGTCAACCAGAGGACTCTCCGGGAATTTTTTGATGAAACCCCGGTATGCCTTTATCGCTTCATCAAACGCCCCCTTTGCGCGCAGGGAGCCCGCAATTGCCATATTCACATCTTCCCTTAACTCAGTCTCAGGAAATATCTCAATCAACTTCCCAAAACTGGAAATAGCATCTTCATATCGCTCCGCATAAAACTGCGCCCAGCCAAGATTGTAAAAGGCAAAGGGAAGCAGTACATTTGTGGGAAACTTCTCCGTAAACTGACTGAACAGTTTGATCGCCTCTTCGAATTCTCCCCGGTCAAAGTATTCTTCTCCTTTCTTATATATCTTCTCCGCCTCATCAGCATACAGAGGCAGCGCGAGAATCGAAATCAAAAGGCAAACCGACAAAATTCTCAAGGTATCCCTCACGAAGCCTGCCCCGAAAACATTCTGGGCTCGGGCAAACCCTAAGTCAAAAAACTGCTTTACATTTTGGGTTTCGGATTTAGCGTTTCCCATGTTATTCAAATTCCTATACTCTAAACTATCGTAACTACTCAGGTGGATAGGCTGTAGGCATTTAGACTATAGGTCGGAGCGGGCCAGTCCCGTTGTTAATGCTTTCCAGGGATATTGCACACTGAAAAGCGCCTGAAACACAGAATTTTCTGTCTTTCCTAACAGCCTTCAGCCTACAGTCCAAACGACCTGAATA
>JAUVJM010000089.1 GCA_030596585.1 bacterium | reverse complement strand
TTATGCAGGCTTATCGGAGCTGCGGAAGGCAATTGCCGATTGGTATGAGAGGAGGTTCAGTGTGATTCTCGACCCTGAATCTGAAGTTCTTCCTCTTATAGGGTCCAAGGAGGGTATCGGTCACATCCCCCTTGCCTTTATAAATAAAGGAGACGTCGTTCTTGTCCCCGACCCCGGTTATCCCGTTTACCGTGCAGGTGTTACTCTTGCGGGCGGAGAAATTCATGTCATGCCCCTGCGGCAGGAAAAATCTTTCCTGCCGGACTTGAACCGGATTCCTGAGAGTGTGGCGAAGAAAGCAAAGATGATGTTTATTAACTATCCCAATAATCCGACCTCTGCGGTGGCAACAGAAGCTTTCTTTTCGGAAGTTTTGAGTTTCGCCAGGGAGTTCGGCATAATCGTATGCCACGATGCGGCGTATTCTGAAATTTGTTATGACGGGTATACGGCTCCGAGCTTTCTGCAGTTGGATGGCGCAAAAGAAGTCGGCGTGGAATTTCATTCTCTTTCCAAGACGTACAATATGACCGGCTGGAGAATAGGATTCGTTGTCGGCAGCAGCAAAGTCTTGAGCGGGCTTGGGAAAATCAAAACTAACCTTGACTCAGGCATATTTCAGGCGGTTCAGCAAGCAGGGATAGAAGCTTTGAAAGATTTGCGGGAAGAACACCGGAGAATCATAAGGATTTACCAGGAACGCAGAGACATCCTTGTTGACGGATTGAACAGGCTGGGATGGGCTGTGCCGAAACCGAAAGCAGCCTTTTACGTGTGGGCTCCCGTTCTGCCGGGGTACGATTCTTCGTCTCTAACATCAGTTCTTCTTGAGAAAGAGGGTGTGGTCTGCACTCCCGGGGTGGGGTTCGGCACTTTTGGAGAGGGGTTCATACGTATGAGCCTGACAATAGACAAAGAGAAATTGCAGGAAGCAGTGGAAAGGATTGGAAAAGCAATCGGCTAAGGTTTGTCGGGTCAGAGTATATCTTGGGTTTGGCTCAAATCTGGGCGAGCGGGAGCAAAATATCAAAGCTGCCTTGCGTGTTATTGATGAAGAAAAGGACATCAGCTTGCACAAGGTTTCTTCGGTGCATGAGACCGAGCCCGAGTACGTTAGGGAACAGCCGAAGTTCATGAACTGTGTTGCTGAAGGAGAGACATCACTTTCTCCGGGGGAACTTCTGGCGTACCTGAAGAGAATCGAGAAGAAGCTCGGCAGAACCGGAGGAGAACGCTGGGGCCCGAGGATAATAGATATTGATATTCTTTTGTATGACGACCTCGTTGTGGATGAACCCGGACTCAGGATTCCGCATCCCCGGTTCCGGGAAAGGGTTTTTGTGCTGCTGCCTCTAACAGAGATTGCTCCTGGTTTGCGCGACCCGGTATCGGGACGGACAGTGGAGGAACTGCTGCGGCAATTACGGGGTGAGAGACAGTGATTGAGATGGAGCTTTTCAGAATCAGGATAGATGATAAAAGGCGGGAGCAGGTTATCATGCTGAGGGAGAGAAATGGTGAAAGAGTTCTCCCTATCGTGATTGGGATTAGTGAAGCCGATGCCATAAGACTTAAAGTCAGCGGAGTGGAACTTCCCCGCCCTCTTACCCATGACCTTCTCCGCAATACCATCGCGGAACTCGGAGCAGAACTTGAACAAATAGTAATACATGACCTGCGTCAGGGGACTTTTTTCGCAAAGCTTGTCTTGAAAACGCGCGATGGGCAGGATAGAGAAGTGGATGCTCGTCCCAGTGATGCCATAGCTCTGGCGCTTCGCGCCGGGGCTCCAATCCTTGCAGAAGAAAGCCTTCTCGATCTGAGTCCGGTTACGTGAAAATCGTTGCAAAAGGCAAAATGCCGGGTATTCACCAAAGCGTGTCATTGCGAGGAGTCCCGAAAGCATTCGGGACGACGCGGCAATCTCCGGGCATGCTTCCATTCGCTCGCGCTGTTTGTATTTCATTTCTTCTTCTCGCCGGTTGTGCGACCGTGTACAATCCCGTTACCAGACGGGAAGAACGCACGCTTTACACGGTTGAACAGGAAATTGAGCTTGGGAAACAGGTTGCTGAACAAATTGAAAAGGAAAACGAGATATGTGAGGATAAAGCCGATTACGTAAACAGAGTCGGCCAGCTTGTTGCAAGCAATTCCGACCGCGACGATATAGCGTACAGTTTTAAAATAATAGATTCGGGCGAAATCAACGCTTTTGCCCTGCCGGGCGGGTTCATATATATATACAAGGGTCTTCTTGACATTATTGAGGAGCCTGAGCTTGCCGCTGTTCTCGGGCATGAAATAGGGCATGTAGCGGCAAGGCATGGAATCAAGAGAGTTCAGGCCGTGTTTGGATATCAGCTTTTGGCTATTGTTGCACTGGTTGCCCTCGGTGATAAGCCTGAAGCGGGTCAAATACAACAGATAGCAAACGACATCTTTACCCTGGTCATTCTCGGGTATAGCAGGGAAGATGAGTTTCAGGCAGATAGGCTGGGAACGATATATGCGCACCGCGGCGGCTATGACCCCCGCGGGATGGTAAGACTTCTTGAGAAATTAGGTGAACAGAGCCGGGGCCAGCCGATAACTTTCCTGAGCACTCATCCGCCGATAGAAGATAGAATCAGCCAGGTCGAAATTGTAATCTCTGCTCTGGAATCAGAAGAATCCCGGTAACTTTGATCTTATAGGAATTCTCTTTTTCTGGTTTGTCATTCCCGCGCAGGCGGGAATCTAAGATTCCAGCAGAAATGCCTGGATTCCCGTTTTCACGGGAATGACGACTGAAAATTAGTAGTAATAGAGTTCGCACCGAAGGTGCGCTAAGTTCAGAGAAGTATTATGAAAATAATAAACACAATAGCCGAAATAAGGAACGTCGTCACCCGGGTTAAGAAAGACGGGAAAACCCTCGGTCTTGTTCCCACAATGGGTTATTTCCACGAAGGGCATCTAAGCCTAATCCGGGAGGCAAGGAGAGACTGCGACGTTCTCGTCGTAAGCATATTTGTGAATCCGACCCAGTTTGGCGTTGGCGAGGACTACAAGACTTACCCGAGAGATTTGAGCAGGGATCGGCGTCTGGCAGAGAAAGAGTATGTTGATTATATCTTCGTCCCGGAAGTCTCGGAAATGTATGCGCCGGATTATGCCGGTTTTGTCGAAGTGGAGGGCTTGAGCAGAATTATGTGCGGTAAGAACCGCCCGGATCACTTTCGCGGTGTGACTACCGTCGTGATGAAACTATTCAATCTAATTCAGCCGGATGCAGCATATTTTGGCCAGAAAGATGCTCAGCAGGCAGTTATTATCAGGAAGATGGTGTCGGACTTGAATATGAATCCGGAAATCAGGGTATTGCCGATTGTGCGGGAGGAAGACGGGCTTGCGATGAGTTCAAGAAACAAGTATCTGAGTACGGAAGAGCGAAAGTCTGCCGCCGTTCTTTACAAAGCACTCCTGAAAGCGCAGGATGAAATAGCGGGCGGCGAGCGGGATGCCGCTAAGGTCAGCAAGAAAATGACGGAAATGATACAGTCCGAAAAACTTGCCCGCCTTGATTATGTTGCAATAGTCGACCCTGAAAATCTCAACACGAAACCCACTATAGATAGAATTGTCCTTATAGCCATAGCCGCCCGCATTGGCAAAACAAGGCTCATAGACAACATCACCGTAAATCTGAGATGAAAACGTATTTGGACTGCATCCCCTGCTTTTTCAAACAGGCTCTTGAGTCGGCAAGAATAGCCGGCGCTGGAGAGAAGAAGCAGAGAGAAGTATTAAATGAATTAGCCGGGAGCCTGCCGGAATTTTCCTTAACTTCTTCCCCTCCCGAAATGGGCAGGGTTGTCTATGGGTTGGTTAAAAGAATAACCGGGGAAGACGACCCTTATCGTGAGATTAAAGAAAAAAGCAATAGACTTGCTTTGAATATTTATGACAGTTTAAAAAAGAGAGTAAACAGTTCCCGTGACAGATTGTTAATGGCGGTCGAGTTGGCTATTGCGGGAAATATTATAGATTACGGTGTAAAGAGATCCTTGGATGTTGGTGCAGAGCTTGCAAAAATTCTTGCTGAAGAGAACAAAGCTATTAAAGAAGAAAAAAAGGCTATATTCGATTATGCAGGGTTCAAGAGCGTTTTGAAAAAGGCAAAAACTATTCTTTACCTTGGCGACAATGCCGGGGAGGTGGTCTTCGACCGTGTTCTTATTGAGGAGATAAGAAGGATTGATGGAGATAAGGAAATTGTCTATGCTGTCAGAGATAAGCCTGTTATTAACGACGTCTTAATTGAAGATGCCTGTGTATGCGGGATTGACAGGTCGGCAAAGGTTATTTCTTCAGGTTCGGATGCCCCGGGGACAGTCCTTTCGTTATGTTCGAAAGAGTTTTTGAGAATGTATAAAAGAGCCGATATGGTTATCAGCAAAGGACAGGGGAATTTTGAAACTTTGTCCGGTGCAAAGAGGCAGATTTTTTTCCTGCTTATGGCTAAATGCCCGGTTATTGCCAAGGACATCGGCTGTAACGTTGGAGATGTTATTTTGCTCCGTCACAGGGAACTGTAGTGGCAAAGCTCGCATCGTTTCACTCAGTGTAAACTCCGTGAAGAATTTCTATAGATTCTTCGCTGTCGCTCAGAATGACAAGCAGGTGGGAATCTTTTTCTCCGCCCAGAATGGGAGACGAGTGGGATTGTGAAAACTTCGCTGGAGGCCGAATTTTGAGAGCGACGAGCTTGAGAGAAGGGATCAGGATTTGCTGTTTGAGACTTGCTGCCGGTAGCGGACCGAGTCGAGATGCTTTATCTCTTCTATTTCTTCTTCGGTCAGGAAGCGGGGTTTCCCGACAATGCAGGCGGCGACAAGCGCTTTAGCTGCATCCTCGATAATCAGGTTTCTGTAATAGGCTTCTTTGAGATTCGAACCGACGGCTAGTACCCCGTGATTGGACATAAGAACCACATTGTTATCGCCAATCACCTGTGCCACTCTCTCTGCGAGTTTGCGGGTTGTCGGAACGACGTAACCAATATGTGCCACTTTCTCGAGGTCGCAGACGAACTCAGGAAACATAGGCTTGATTGTCTCGCCCGAGCTGATTACGCCGCCTGCCCATGGAGAATGAGTATGGACGATTGCATGGATATCTTCCCGCATCCTGTAACAGATGAGGTGCAGGCTTGTTTCGCTCGTTGGTTTTCCTTTTCCGTCAACTGTTTTCTCAGAGTCAATGTCCACTCCGATGTAGTCATCTTCCGTCATCTCGTCGAGGGACATTCCGCTTGCCGAGAGGTAGATTGTCCTGCCGCTGCGGGCGCTGATATTGCCTCCTGCTCCGGCGACCAAGCCCGAAGAGACGATCTTCTTCCCGTATT
>JAUVJM010000010.1 GCA_030596585.1 bacterium | reverse complement strand
CCATAACTTAGCATCCATAGTTGAGGATTCACTTTACCCCATCCTGTAGTTTACATAAGAGGTATTATCAGACGTAGCAAATGGGGAATAGAAAACAATAAATGTAACCATTCACAGTTACGAATTATTGTTCGAGCTTGTCGAGAACCTACCTTCTCGATGCGCTTTTGCTTACTCGAAGAATAAAAGGCATTAATTTTTGCGTATGCCTATTCTGTCATTCTGAGCACATTCGTTTCACTCAATAAACTCCGCAAAGAATCTCTATAGATTCTTCGTCAGTCGCGGGGTTTCATATAGGCAAACCCACAAAATTGCCATATACCTCAAATTTGGGGCTAAATTTAGAGAAGGAATGATAGCAGGGTAATTATGAAGGCGAGCGGCGGAACGTCATAACCCTTGTACTACGCAGGAGGAAAATGCAGCCCAGAACAAGCACAACACCCGATACGATCTGCCGGAGACTGAGAATCTCACCAAATATGTAATATGATGCTATCGCCGTAAAAAAAGGAGTAATCAAGACGAAATTCGAACTCACGGCTGTCCCGAGAATCTTTATGCTCTTGTAATTAAAAGCGTTCGCAATACCCACGCAGAAAATCCCGGATACAAAGAGAATCGCATTCACCCCGGCAGGAGCTTCCATAAGATCGCCGATATTGCCAAACAGAAGACTCGCCAGAAAAAAAAGAGGAAGAGCAAGACAAAAGATGACACTGACAGCAACGAGAGTATCAGTATTCCTCACTATCCTTTTCACAGATATCAGGTAGAGCGCCCACGCAACGGCACCCAGGAGAATAATGAGCACACCGGTACCAGGATAGCCAAACCCGAAATTACTCTTGCCCACGACAACGCCCGTAACGCCGAGTACAGCCATAAGCGAACCGGCTATGAAATACCGGGAACCGATAACTTTCCTCTCATCGGCAAACAAAGCAAAAGAGAAAAACGCTACGAACAGGACATGCGATCTGCTGATAAGAACAGCCATTGCCGGCTCGAGTAAATATACCCCCTTCACCCAGAGTGTCTGAAAGGTGAAGACAAGAAACACCGGCAGAAGAAACTGCCTGATGTTCTTCAAAGAACGCATGAATTCTGCTCTGAGCCAAATTAGATTAAGCGGCACAAGCACTCCCACAGCCGCAAGATACCTGTAGAAGTTCTGCGTGTGACCATCAAAGTAAGGACTCAGAAATTTGATGATGATCGACGGCCATATCCAGATGAAAGTCGCCGCCATTATGGGAATGTATTTTTTCCCCGACACTTCCCTACCCCCCTAAAAACAGTGGTCAGTGATCAGCCGGCAAATCTCAGTAGAAGCCACAGCATGAATCCAAAAAACTCGCCTGTTACTATGTATTTGAGCGCCGGCAGGTCATAACGCGGATGCAGATTGATGTGCTCCTTTGCCCTTTTCTCTTCCCTGCTCCGCACCATGCCTGTCAAGAGCATTATGGAACCTGAGACCAGTACAAGGAACGACGGAATGTGCCATCTGGTTCCGCAAATGTGCGAGAAGGCAAACCCACAGCAGGATGAGCACAACAACATCACCGCAACCGAGACTCTCCTCCCGCGGACCACGGCAAAAAGAACCGTTGCTCCGACTATAGTCCCAAAGGATAAAATATCACCTCTGTACTCAGCCAGCCAGCCACCGGCATGAAACATACCCACAAGCCTGGGCAGAAAAAGATAGCCGGCGATAATCACACTTCCGAAAGAGCATACTAAAACCGCGCCGGCAGCCGCATCCTTTGCACGCTTCACCAGCGGCTTCATCTCCTCCGTCACATGGTCCATGGCAGATTCAACAGAAGTGTTGACGATTTCGAAGCCTATGACAAGAATAATCAGCACAGATAAAATAGCCATTTCAACCGGCGGAAGCTCCAGAACAACTCCCAGGCTCACAACGAGGATCGCCGCGAAAAAATGGAACCTCATGTGCTGTTGGGTATATAGGGAATAGAGCAAACCTTCCCACGCATTCCAGAAGCTTTTCCCCACACCCTTTATTGCATCGTAGATATTTCCGTTGCTCATTATATAATTGCCTGCCCTATAGTGAATTTGTCATTCTGAGGAGTGAAGCGCCTGTCCTCGAGCGAAGGGAAGGGACGAAGAATCTATAGAGATTCTTCGCTACGCTCAGAATGACATGTAATATTTCATAAGGCTCTGTTGCATAACAAACCGGGGTGAGATAATTCCCACCCCGAACATTCAAACCCGCTGTAGAAGAATTAACCAGAAGCGAAAAGTTTTTCAACAATCAGACCTCTGATTCTTTTACTTTGTGCCTTTGTGCCTCTATGCCTGTTTTTTAATACCCGTAATCTGCTTTAACTCCTGAACTCTCAGGTTTGGCATCGAGCTTCACAGCCGCTTTTGCACCATCATCCATCCACGAGAACTTATGCCACCAGGGCTTGCTGACTATCCTCGTCAGATTCTTTATCTGCTGAATCCTGGGCAGGGCAACAGTCTTGAAACTTCCTTCCAGGCTGTCCCAATCCTTCGTTTCCGGCATTGTGAAAACTTCTTTGAAATACGCCCGGCCGCACATGGGACCCGTAACTATGTCGGAGACTATCCCAAACTGAGCCGCGTATTGTTCAAAATCAACTGCCGCGCTCAAGAGAAGTATAGGACGGTCAACCACATCACGCATAGCCTCCGCGACCTGCCTGATGGTATCAGGATTGGAAACCCTCGTGACCTTTCCGTCCTCATCCGCCCACAATACAGGAACCTGAGTCTTGTAGAAATGCCCGTATGGCCCAAAAACCTTTGCCATCTTGACAAGCCCATCAGGCAGTCTTTTAGCCATATCAACTTTCGACTCGCCCGATCTCGGGAACAGCAGAACCTCATTGAAAAGCGGCTTCCCGAGTTTCTGAGACCTTTCAAAAATGTCCTTCAACCACTCCAAATTCTTCTCCCAGCTTTCCTTATGGTCAGGGTCGAGTTTCACCAATGTTTTGAATCCATCTACTTTATCGGCACAATCCTCGGGATTGACAGCCAACTGAGCAAGCTGTCCCTTCCCGCCGTCAATCTCTACAGTATTAGTATCTTCAAGCCGTCCAATCAGAAGCACCTTCTCCCCAAGCAATTCCCTGAACCCCGGGCTTTCAAACGCGAGTTTGTTGAAAAGCGCCGCGGTTGGTACTCCCTCAAGCCCTCTTGCAAACCTTCTGCAGACTTCCCTTACATCATCATCATTAGCTTCTCTCGGCTCACCAACGTGCTTGAAATACGAAGAGGTCAGCTTCAAATACGAGTTGTGCTGGTCGGAAGCAAAGACGTCAAGACTGCCATCGGGTGCATACTTTGCCAGAACCTTGAACACATTTTCATCAACCTCAACTCCGTCACTAAACTTTGCCCATGTTGCCATATTCCATTCCTCCTTCTCTCTTGTACCGCGTAAACACTCTCACCTGTAGTCGCAAAATTTACTTGTAAATATTCGACAAACCGTGCAAATTTTTACTGTTCGAGCCTGTCGAGAACCTGTGTCGAGCTCGTTGAGAAATCATCTTCTCGATGCGCTTCCGCTTACTCGAAGAGTAAACAGAGTTGACTGAACATTTATGACACACAGTTCACCGAATATTTACCACTGAGCTTCTACCTGCATTTCGCCTACGAATTGTTATAATACCGGTTTCCACAACACTTCGCAAGAGTTTTTTCGCTCAGCGTAGGGCTTTTATCTTTCGAACTTCCTTTATCCTCCACGAGCGGCCGATCTTGGCCCAAGCCATCTCAACTTCACACGCTTCAGTTTCCGATCCGAATTCGCCGGCTCCGCGCGCGGCTGCCACGGCAGTCATTGATACGAAAGCACCGGTTCCATCACCAGACACCGATATGGAAATGTCAACAAACCGAATGTGCGCCTCACAGACCGACTTGCGCATCTGCTGGACGATTGCAACAAGCTCGTTCCTCCCGTGTATGTCCGGAACCGGATGCCCGATCCCTATACGGCAATCATCAACGAAGAACATTCCCACCCTCTTCGCTCTACCCAAACCGGCAACCGGAGACTCATCAGACGACTTTTCCAAAAGCTCCCGCAGAAGGCTGAGATTTCTTCTAATCTGCAGCTCATCCCTTTCACGGGAGAGGAACACAAAACCTCCCAACAGGATAAGAACTGCTACCGCCGTAATTCCCACTGCTTTCTTCATGCAACCTCACTTCACCTGCCCGCCAATGCAAAGTAAACTTTGCAACTACAACGGGACAAGACGTGCGATAAAATGAGATTCTTCGGGCTTTGCCCTCAGAATGACGACAAGGCAGTCATCCGCGTTTTCCTATCAGTGATAATTTGCGTATGTCCTCAAACAGGACCATTCCCACAATCCTATCGCGTTTCACTCTTCCCATAGCATGCAGGGAAATCGGCATACTGCGATTATCACCAACCACGAAGTATTCGTCAAAGTCGTTCTTCACTTCCTCCATTGTCCACTTATACGGAGTTTTCAAATATGGCTCCGGCATTTCCCTGCCGTTCACAAACAGAACTCCGTCCTTAAAAGCCACTGTTTCTCCCGGAAAAGCTATTATGCGTTTAAGGAGCATAACCTGCTTACCGGCAAGCCAGATTGCAACGACGTCTCCTCTCGCTGGATCTTTGGTCCGAAAACTCAACGCGTTCACGAGATTTACGGAGCCGTCGTGATAGGCAGGCTCCATACTTATGCCGCGCACCCGTATCGGAATCAGAAAATATGTGAACAGGATGATAAGGGAAATGCCGAGTATGAAAGCACGTACGAACGTGACCTTTGGATTTTGCCCAACAGTAATTATTTTTAGGAAATTACTCATTGATCACGAGTCACGAGATACGGTCTTTCTTATGCAGTCGAGGACGCCGTTAACAAAACTGGCAGATTCCTGCGTTCCGTACCTTCTGGCGATTTCAATCGCCTCGTCAATGGCAACTGCCGGAGGGGTGTCACAGTAAAAGAGTTCATACGCACCAATTCGAAGGATATTACGGTCCACCGGCGTCATGCGTGAAATGTCCCAGTTGGAACTGCATTCGGCAATCATCCCGTCAATACGCTCGAGATTCTCACACGTCCCTTTCAGCAGCCCGGCGGCAAAATCTTTCACAACTCGACGCTCCCTATTCTCTTCCTGTAACAACTTGAGCTCCTCATCCGCATCCTTCTTACCAAGCTCAATCTCATAAAGCAGTCGAAGAGCCAGTTCCCTTCCCTTTCTCCTGTTGCCCACAATATGTGCTCCTCCAAAGCTACCTGACTGACCACTGACCACTGTCCACTATCTTTTCTGTCCCATTTCGGAAAACAAATTCACCATCTCAATTGCCGACAGGGCAGCATCCCTTCCCTTATTGCCTGCTTTTGTCCCAGCACGGTCAATAGCCTGTTCGAGAGTATCCGCAGTTACCAGCCCGTATATGGTCGGCACACCCGTGGAGAGAGCAGTCTCAGCAACTCCCTTGGTGACCTGACTACAGATGTAATCGAAGTGCGGAGTATCCCCCCTGATAACTGCTCCCAGGCAGACAACGGCATCATATCTCCCGCTCTGAGCCATCTTTCTCGCGGCATATGGAATCTCGAAAGAACCCGGTACCCAGACTACTTCAATCTCCTCTTCCTTTACGCCATGCCGCAGGAGAGCATCAAGAGCCCCATCAAGTAACTTCTGCGTTATGAATTCGTTGAACCTCGAATTCACTATTCCAAACTTCTTTCCCTTTGCTACCAGATTCCCTTCAATCGTCTTAACCATTTTCTCCCCTCCCTAATTCGTCGCTCGTTGTTCGTTTCACGGAATATGAAGTATATGTCCCAATTTTTCTTTTTTAGTCCTCAGATATTCGACATTGTGTTCATGAGGCGTTGACTCGACAGGAACCCTTTCCACAATCTCCAGTCCATATCCTTCCAGCCCGACTACCTTTCGCGGATTGTTTGTCAAAAGGCGGACTTTTTTTATTCCAAGGTCCACAAGCATCTGAGCTCCGATTCCATAATCGCGCAAATCGGGAGCAAAGCCCAATTCCTCGTTCGCCTGGACTGTGTCTCTGCCCCTGTCCTGAAGGAGATAAGCGTGAAGCTTATTCGCCAGTCCTATTCCCCTGCCCTCCTGCCGCATGTAGAGCAATGCCCCCCTGCCCTCTTCGGATATCTGCCTCAGACTCATTCGCAATTGCTCGCCGCAATCACAGCGTCTCGACTCAAAAACGTCTCCAGTAAGACATTCCGAATGAACCCGTACGAGAAGCGGTTTATCCCCAGCGACTTCTCCAAGGACCAGCGCCAGATGGTGAGCATTATCAACAACCGTGCCGTAGAGAATCAAATCGAACTCCCCGTACGGAGTGGGCAGCTTCGTCTCCACAATACGTTTTACCAGCTTTTCTTTCCTGCGCCTGTATCCTATGAGTTCGGCTACAGTGCAAACGGGCAAATCGAACTTCCCGCCAAATTTGACGAGTTCAGGAAGACGCGCCATGGTCCCGTCGTCATTCATTATTTCACAAATTACGCCTGCAGGGTAAACACCGGCAAGCCTTGCCAGGTCAACCGCCGCTTCTGTATGTCCCACCCGTCTCAGCACTCCGCCATCCTTAGCTATGAGAGGAAAAACATGCCCCGGTCGGTCGAAATCCTCCGCTTTCACTTTTGAATCAACAAGCGCTTTTATCGTGATAGCTCTGTCACGCGCAGAAATGCCCGTCGTGGTGCCTTTCCTGTAATCAACAGACACAGTGAAAGCCGTATCGAAACGGTCGGAGCTGCCTTCCACCATAGACCTCAGTCCGAGTTCTTCCAACCTCTCTGCCGCAACCGGAACGCAAATAAGCCCCCGGCCGTGTTTCGCCATAAAATTCACCGCTTCAGGCGTTACCTTCTCCGCCGCCATCACGAGGTCGCCTTCATTCTCCCGCTCCTCATCATCAACCACAATTACCATCCCGCCGCGCTTGATCTGCTTGATGATTTCCTGTATGGAAGTAAAGCTCATTTTGCGAATCCCTTTTCCGAGAGAAACTCCCGTGTAATTTCCTTTCGTCTCTTCTGCAGAGACGTCTCCACCTGTTTGCTGAGCATGTCAACTTCGAGATTGACTAATGCGCCTACACCTTTGAATCCGAGAGTCGTTACAAAAGCTGTGTGAGGAATAACAGCGGCTTCAAATCTATTACCATAAGCACCCTGCACTGTCAAACTTATTCCGTCCACGGCAATCGAGGTACGCAGAAAGACATAGCCCATTATCTCCGCCGGCGCTTCTATGACCACAATTCCGCCGCCCCTCCTCACAATTTTGCCGACGCCGTCCACGTGCCCGGTAACAAAGTGTCCCCCGACCCTCTCTCCTACCCTAAGAGCTCGTTCGAGATTGACACTGCCGCCGCGACGCAGACTCCGTAATGCCGTCTTCTTCATAGTCTCCTTTACGACATCAACACGGAAACTGCGCTCCGATATTTCCACCACCGTCAGACAAACACCGTTTACGTCTATACTGTCTCCGACTTTCGTTCCGTCCATGACCCTCTCTGCACGGATACTCAGCCTTACGGCATCTCCGCCTCTTCTGACCTCTTTAATCTCGCCTAATTCTTCGATTATTCCTGTAAACATAGTTTCGTTGCTCGTTGTTCGTCGCTCGTATCTCGTTCTCTAACCTGCATTTAGTCATTCTGAGCAAAGCGAAGAATCTCCGTAGATTCTTCGCCGCCCCGAACGCTTTCGGGGTCGGGTGCAGTATTCACCCCTTTTCTTATCTGCCTTTCAGATAAGTTTTCAAATCTCTATAGTAATTCTCGTGAGGCCCAATCATTATCAATTCCAGGTCAGCACCAACAAAGCGGTAGGACAGTAGATACCGGGCAGATTGCAGCTTGAACTTGTACACATAAACTCCTCGAAGGTCGCCTTTCTTCTCTTGCCCAATGGAGGGATTGTCTATTATTCTTTGGATTTGATTATCCAATACCTTCTTTTTTCGTTTTTCAAACTTCTTGACCTTTCTTTCAAAAGAACGTGATTGTATGATTTTCATTGTCGATCATCCAATCTTGTATTCGGAAGACTCTCCTTGATTCAGTTCCTCCAATCCAATCAAGATTTCCTTAATCAAATTGTAGGTTAAATCAGGATTCTCTTCAGAACACTTCCCGATTCTTGCCCAGTGCTCTATCTGTCCTGTTAGAGACCGGTTATCTACAGCACTGAATAGCCTGGCATCTTGGACCAACTTCTCAGAAACTCTCACTCCGGCACTCATGATAGAATCCTCCTTTTTTCTTCCATGTTGCAATACTACCACAAAAGGATGCATTATGCAACACTTTTCATCATGTTCTTAAAAAGATATCCTTCCACAAGAATATCCTCTCCAATCCGTCGGACTTTCATCCGGCTGATTCCAATCGCCCCGCTAATTCGGCTAATCCCCTTCCCTTCCACAGGAGTCAGAGCATCCCTGCCCCCGACTATCATAGGAGCAATGAAAAACAACACCCTGTCAGCTATTCCGGAAAAGACAGCCGAGGCTATTACTTCCCCTCCACCCTCGATCAGAACCGACGTCACGCCTTGCTTCCCGAGTTCCCTCATAAGTTCCGCCAGGTTGACTCTGCCGCCGCTGCTCCTCACTCTCAGCACTCTGGCGCCCGCTTTCCTGAGCTTCTTACCATTCTTACACAAACCGGTCGTCACTATGATTACGTTTGAGGGATTCTCGGAAAGGACTCCTGCGCCGAGTGGAATGCGGCACTTGCTGTCAACTATTATTCTCAGAGGCTGGTTAGAACATCTTCCATATCTCGCGGTTAACTGCGGGTCATCTTTGATTACCGTATTCACACCGACAAGGACCCCGTCAACCCCGCAACGGATTCTATGCACAAGCCTTCTTGCTTTCTCGCCCGTTATCCATTTCGAATCACCGTCCCTGGTAGATATTTTTCCATCAAGGCTCATTGCGACTTTTACGGTCACGAACGGCTTTCCCGTTGTTATGTACTTCACAAAGATTTCGTTCAGCTTTTCTGCCTCTTCCTGCAACAACCCCACTTCCGTTTTAACACCAGCCTTCTCCAGTTTCGCAATTCCCTTCCCTGAAACAAGAGGATTGGGATCTTTCATCCCAATAACCGCTTTTTTAATGCCCGCGCCGATAATCCTGTCAACACATGGCGGCGTTCTCCCATAATGGACGCACGGCTCCATATTAACGTACAGTGCGGCTCCCTTCGCTTTCCGTCCTGCTCTGTCCAGGGCTTCCACTTCCGCATGTTTCTTCCCTGCCCCGCGATGATAGCCCTCGGCAATAACCGTGCCACGTTTCACCAGCACTGCTCCGACCATCGGATTGGGACTTACTCTTCCCCAGCCTTTTGCCGCAAGGCGAAGTGCCCTGCGCATGTATATTTCATCCATGCCTCAATATCTCTCTTCGTCCAAAATGGACATTTGTATTTTGAGCAACTCCAGGCAAAATTGCAATCATTTCCTCTGAATCCCCCGGTCAAGCCGGGGGATGACATATCATATGAGCCAGGCGGATACGACTTCTCTCCTCAATGGCGACACACTCACCTCACCCGCCTCGCCGTCTTTCTCATACCGAACACGAACAACAAGCTCTTCTGCCCCATCACTATACCCTGCGGTAATACCCGCAGCCTGTTCTATCTCTTTTCTCCCGGGCTCGCCTTCAAGAATAGTCAGAGGTCCTTTATAATCCATTGCCCGAAAAGACCACCTCCCCTGCCTGTATTTCTCCAGAAAGCCATTTTCGACATGGTTGCGCCCAACAACCACTTTCAAGTCTTTACTTATGCGCAAATGCCTTCCCGCCTTGAGTATGGCTAAATCCTCCACGGTAACCGTTTCGCGGTGCGAGATAAGGTCCCTCAGCCTGCGGCTGAAATTTGCATCAGTAAGAATGCATCCTCCCGCCGGCTGGCTGTACTTCACAATTCCCATCTGCTCTGCAAGAGCTATCTGTTCCTTTCGGGACTTGCCCTGAATCGCAAACAGTTCATCCCTCTTCACCCAGCCTTCTTTCTCGGGAACCGTCTCAGGCAGAAGCCTGCCGGAAAGCGGCCTGAGTATCAGACCGGTTAAGCCGCTCTCCTTCTCAAGCATCATCAGAGCATTCCGGTACTGCGACATCGGACGCTGACCGAGAACTTCGCCCGTAACTACGAATTTGGCACCGCTCTCCCTAAGATAATCCCGCGCTTTTATAAGCATCGCAAGACGGCAATCAAGGCAAGGATTCATCCCCGAGCCGTACCCAAATCGCGGATGCAGGACAATCCCAAGAAGCTCCTCCGAAATATCTACAACTTTCACGCTGAGCCCCAGGCTCTCACCCATGCCCAGTATCTCTCTCAAGGACGCCTCAGAGTCAGTCCCGGAATGGAATCCCGTGTGAAAATGCAGAGCTTCCACCTCGACACCCATGTCCCTGACAATGGACACAACCAAACAACTGTCAAGCCCCCCTGAAAAAAGCACTACTGCTTTCACCATTGTTAAGATATTCCTCACCCTGTTCGGGAAAATCCTAAGCACTAAACCCTAAATCCTAGATAAACTCTAAATACAAAACCATAAATCAAAAACTGTTTTGGGCTTTGAGTTTCGGGTTTTGGATTTGTTTAGTGTTTCGAGCTTAGTATTTAGTATTTTCTCTATCATGCTTAGTGGTTACAATTCGTCTATCTTTTCCCATTCGTAATTTCTAATTCGTAATTCTTAATTGTTTTTACTGAAGGTACAGCCGCAATAGTTCTGGCGGTACAAAGCAAACTGTTTGCTCAACTCACAGCTTTTCTTGAATCCGCCGCGCTTCTTGAAATCAGCACACAGGAACTCCACCCCGCATTCCTCCCCCGCCGCGGTCCCTATCTCATTGATGACATCTGCCTTCTTGGTGGGACCTGTAGTCAACGTGGTCGTAAAAAAGTCATAATGCATCTTCCCCGCGAGGATAGCCGTCTTCCGAATCCTGTGGAGGTAACAGAGCCTGCATCTCTCCCCGCCTTCGGGCTCACCCTCATAACCCTCTATATCCGCAAACCAGTCTTCCGTCTCGTACTCACCTTCTATAATTTCAATGCCGGTGAGGGAAGCATAACGACGGAACTCCGAAAGCCTGAGATAGTATTCTTTTTCAGGATGGATATTCGGATTAAAGAAATATGCTCTTACCGTAAAAGAGGACTCAAGTTCCTGCACAACATGCGTTGCGCAGGGCGCACAACAGACATGAAGAAGAAGCTTTTTCTCTCGAGATCGCTGCATGTTCATAGCTTTGTCGAGAACTGACTAAATTCATTTTTGTAATCTTCCCAGAAAACTTTCACTTCCGTAACCACTGCTCCAGGAGAACCTTGATGACACCATTTCACTATCTCCTCCACCTTTGCAGGCTCTCCCTCAAGAACCGCCTCTACATCTCCATCCATCCTGTTCTTAACCCAGCCGCTTACACCCAGCTCGTGTGCCCGCTGGCAGGTATAATGGCGAAAGAAAACTCCCTGCACAATCCCTGAGATTATCAAATGCGCTCTGACCATAAAAACAGCCGTAAGTCTTAATTAGTGGATCGCGTTTGTTACCTTCGCGGCCACCTCTTTCAATATTTTCCCGCCCTCTTCCAAATACGGCTTCATCACCGACCTTTTCTCTTCGACAAAAGAAGCATCACTCAAACTGACAAGATTGACCTCCACGTTAACGTCCGCTCCGCGCAAAGCCGCCTCAGCAAGCAAAACAGCAACTCCAACATCGCTGATAAGATTCCTGTTCCCGATATCAACCAGGCGCCGGCATAGTTCAAGCACTCTGAAACAACATCCCGCGACCTCAAGAGGAACACCGACCGCATCCTTCGTCGCCCGGGCAATCTGCTCAGCGCGCGTTTTCCTCTCGTCGTCCGTCTCTTTGGAAAGAGAATAGGCAGACGAAACCGCCGAATAAGCTTCAACATCCTCGTCCACAAGCTCAGTCAATCTCAAACGAAGCTTTTCAGATTCAGAAAGTATGTTCTTTACCTCATCCTGAACATCTTCATACTTCTTCTTCCCAACCGTAAAATTCGCAGCCATACTCACCATTGACGCGCCCAGTGCGCCCGTCAGCGCGCAGACACTCCCTCCTCCAGGCGCAGGCGAACGCGCCGCCGCTGCCTCAAGATATGAACTTACGGAATTTTCTATCAAAATATCCCTCAGCTCTCGGATTAGAGGATCTTGACAACAGCAAAACTGTTATCACTGATCATCTGTATTTCTGCATTGAAAGCGCTCAATACGGCTCGCTTTGCCCGACGCAATGTCCACTTCGACAATCACACCGGAAATGCGCAGGTCATCACCTGCCACATCGAAACGGATTGGCATCTGGGTAAGGAAACGCTGGAGAACGTGCTCTTTCTTAACACCGATGACCGAATCGAAGGAACCCGTCATGCCGGCATCACTGATGTAGGCTGTGCCGCCGGGGAGTATCCTCTCATCAGCAGTCTGCACATGCGTATGCGTTCCGATAACAGCGGAAACAAGCCCGTCCAAAAACCACCCGAGAGCAATTTTCTCCGCTGTTGCCTCAGCATGTATGTCCACAAACACAACGGGCGTTGACTTTCTGATCTCTTTTATCTTTCGCTCGCTTACCCGAAAAGGACAGTCAAGGCTTGCCATAAACACACGTCCGGCAACATTCAGGATACCTATCTCTACACCGTCCGCTATTCTAACAACCGCGGCTCCCCTTCCCGGCACGCCGTCCGGATAATTCGAAGGTCTGAGCAGGCGCGGGAGACCGTCAATCCTCTTCACTATCTCTTTCTTGTCCCAGATGTGATTTCCGGAAGTGAGAATGTCAATCCCGCTTGCAAGCAGCTCTTCAACAACCTCGGAGGTTATACCAATCCCCCCGGCAGCATTCTCCCCATTCGCAATGCAGAAATCAATGTTAGACTCCTTTCTGAAATCCGGCAGAAGCCTGGAAATTACCCTGCGCCCCGGCTTACCCACCACATCACCGATAAAAAGGACTCTTAGCTTCCTGTCTCGCTCCAAAATCACCTCCGGTAAAAATCAATCCTATCCTGCGGCAACCCCTTATCTCCTGCTCACCTGGCATAATCCACAACACGGGTCTCACGAATCAAGGTCACCTTGATCTGCCCCGGATAATTAAGTTCGTCCTCTATCTTCTTTCCTATCTGGCGGGCAAGCATAGCCGCCTCGGCATCGCTCACCTGATCGGGTTTTACCATGACACGAATCTCACGCCCCGCCTGGATGGCAAAACATTTCTCGACGCCGGGGAAGGAATCAGCAACCTTCTCCAGTTTCTCCAGACGCCGCGCATACGTCTCCCATGTCTCTATGCGGGCACCGGGTCTCGCCGCCGACATCGCATCCGCCGCCTGAATCAGCACACCAAGGACGGTTTTCGGCTCCGGCTCGGAATGATGGGTAGCTACAGCGTCTATAACCTCTTCCGCCTCCCCGTATTTTCTCATCAGGTCTACGCCAATCTGGGTATGCGTTCCTTCTACTTCGTGGTCTATGGCTTTACCGATATCATGCAGTAAGCCCGTGCGCTTCGCCAGTTTCTGATCAATTCCGAGTTCAGCCGCCATAATACCCGCCAGATGCGCAACCTCTTTCGAATGTTCAAGCACATTCTGCCCGTAACTCGTCCTGTATTTCAGCCGCCCCAGGAGCCTTATCTCTTCCGGATGCAGCCCCGCAATTCCTACCTCAAAAGCGGCTTTCTCACCATCTTCCCTTATACTTACCTCCATGTCCCTCTTTGCTTTGTTAACTACTTCCTCAATGCGGCCGGGATGAATACGTCCGTCGGCAATGAGTTTCTCCAGCGAAAGACGGGCTATCTCTCTTCGCACACCATCGAAGCCGGACAACACCACAGCTTCAGGTGTATCATCTATAATGAGGTTAATGCCCGTTGCGGTCTCAAACGCGCGTATGTTTCTTCCCTCACGCCCGATTATTCGCCCTTTCATTTCATCGTTCGGCAGAGAAACAACCGAGACCGTTGCTTCCGCCACCTGCTCCGAAGCCAACCTCTGAATAGCAAGGCTGACAATCTCTCTTGCCTTTTTCTCTGCAGTGGCATTTGTCTCATCTTCAATCCGCTTCAATAGCACCGCTTTTTCTTCACGCAGAGTTTTCTCGAGCTGTTCCAGCAGCAGTCTGGTAGCTTCTTCCTTCGTCAAGCCGGACATACGCTGAAGTTTCTGCCTTTCTTCCACAAGAAGCACATCCAGTTCCTTCTGCCTGGCTCTGAACTGCTCCTCACGTTTGGTGATATCGTTTTCTCTGTTACGAAAATCTTTTTCCTTCCCATCAAGAAGGTCCACCCTGCGGTCAATGTTCTGTTCCCGCTGCTCCAGCCTCCTTTCGAGGCGCATGAGTTCCTGTCTCCGGTCGCGGGTTTCCTCCTCAAACCGCGCCCTCGTCTTATGCAGCTCATCTCTTGACTCCAGAGCCGCTTCCCGCTTCTTTGTCTCGGCATCCCTCTCCGCCTCCGCAATAATTGCGCTGGCATTGCCGTAGGCGCGCCTCCGCCCTCTTTCAATAACATACTGCCTGAACAGATAACCACAGAAAAACAGAACAACCGCTCCAAGTCCCACATATCCAATACTCACAGCATCCATATTCCAGCTCATATTCATATCTGTCACCATCCATTTCTCATAAACAGCTGTCAGCTTTCAACTCAAGAAAGTCGCATAAATGCGACCGCTACGACACGGGGTTCAGTGAACTACAGCCCAATCTGTCATTCTGAGAAGTCCCGAAAGTGTTCGGGATGACGAAGAATCTTTTGTAGATTCTTCACTCCGTTCAGAATGACACTGCCTTTACGTATTTTCTCACTCCCGGCATTATATAGCCAGCAAGAAACCCCTGTCAAGCCAATGCGCAGGGCTTGTTACAATCTATTATGCTCTCCTCAGTAATTATTTTTCCCACAGGGACATCTCTGTCCGTAAGCGGCAGTTTTTCAATTACCTGGAACTCGAAAGCAAGCCCCCAGCGTTCAGTCCCCGAAGAGAGCCCTGCCAGAAACTCATCATAGTACCCCCCTCCGAAGCCAAGTCTGCCTCCGCACACATCAAAAGCCACTCCAGGAACCAGAACAATTTCAATATCTTCAACGGGGAGACTTCTCACACATTCTTCTCTCGGTTCCGGTATCCCGAACACACCCTCCTCAAGATCGCTCTCGTAATCAACCAATAGAGACGGAGTGATTCTCCTTCCGTCAGGTTTCAGCGAGGGGACAACGACCTGCTTCCCCATGTCGAGGGACCTGCGAATCATTTCCCGTGTTCTTACTTCCTTCTTCACCGATACATAGAACATCACGCATTTTGCCTCCCTGAACGCCGCAAGAGAAAATAGCCTTTTCTCAATACGGTTACTTTTCCCGAGGATATCATTTTCTCCCTGGCGGGCGCGCCTGAGAAGCAGTTCTCTCCTTATGGCCTGTTTTTTATCCCCCGCTCCCGCAGGGACTGGATCTCTCACTTGCTTTTCTCCTCCTTCTTGTCCATTCCTTCAACCTCTCGCGTATCTCCTTCTCGAATCCCATCCCTGAAGGCTCATAATACTTCTTTTCAATGCCAGGCGCATATTCCTGCTCTACAAAATGCCCCTCATACTCGTGGGGATATTTATATCCCTTCCCGTGGCCGAGCTTCTCCGCTCCCGGATAGCCGGTGCCCCGAAGATGAACCGGAACAGGAATCGCTTTCTTCTCCCGGACGTCTTTCGTCGCTGCAGATATTGCAAGGTACGCCGCATTGCTCTTTGGCGCCGTTGCTATATACGTAACTGCCTGCGCCAGGGGAATTTGAGCCTCGGGCATGCCGACAAACTCAGCAGTCTGAAGTGCAGCATTGGCAACCACGAGCGCCATCGGGTCAGCGTTACCGACATCCTCCGCCGCACAGATGACAATCCTGCGCGCAATGAACCTCGGGTCTTCTCCACCCTGCAGCATTTTTGCCATCCAGTACAGCGCCGCGTCAGGATCCGAACCCCGCATACTCTTGATGAACGCCGAGACGGTATCGTAGTGGCTGTCACCGTCCCTGTCATAAAGAATCGCCTTTCTCCGGATGGATTCCTCAGCCACACCGAGGTTAAAACGCACTATGCCTTTCACACCCGGCTTCGTCGTCAGAACACCCAGCTCAAGAGCATTAAGTGCCCTTCGCGCATCCCCGTCCGAGACCTTCACAAGATGCCGGAGAGCATCCTCCGCCATGCTGACCCTGTATTTGCCCAGACCCCGCTCTTTATCTCTAAGCGCTCTCGACAAAATCACCCTGAGATTTTCGTCACTGAGAGGGTTCAGCGTGAATACCAGGGAACGCGAAAGCAAAGGCGAATTTATCGAGAAATAGGGATTATGAACGGTTGCACCAATCAGAATGATATTTCCGTCCTCAACATCCGGCATCAGCGCATCCTGCTGGGCTTTATTGAAGCGGTGTATCTCATCGATGAAGAGAATCGTTTTTAGTTCGACTACCCGCCGGCGTTCCCGTGCTTCTTCGGTAACCTGGCGGATTTCGGTTACGCCGCTGGTGACCGCATTGAGACGCGAGAAATGCGCCTTCGTGGCATGAGCAATGCACAGGGTAAGAGCCGTCTTCCCGCAGCCCGGAGGGCCATAGAGAATCAGAGAAGATATTCTGTCCGCCTCAATCGCCTTCCGCAGTAACTTGCCGTGTCCCAGAATGTGTTCCTGTCCGACAAACTCATCCAAACTCCCGGGACGCATCCTGTGCGCAAGGGGACTGCCCAATGTCACTCTTTCTTTTCTCTTCTCCGCAAAAAGCTCCACAAGATATCCTTCATTCTGTTCGGGATAGTTTTTGACCTATGGTTTATAGTTTTTCTAAACACTTCAACACTTCAACCATCAACCGCTTTATAGATGATACTACTCCGAACTCACGCAGTCAAAAGGTTATTGACGGACTGCCTTCCGCGGCAAAAACAGTTTGACTGATGAACAAGTCTATATGATAATAGGTTGTGACCATTAAACCGCCAGAAATAGTTGTAGTTGCAGACTTGTTCCCGCGAAAGCAGAAGCAAAGTAAACTTTGTAACTACATAGATTATCAAAACTTCCCGCTAATTTCATGGAGGATAAAAAATGAGAAAATCGCTTAAACCTGTCGCTGCCGCATTTCTGTGCTTTTTCTTAGCGGTTCCGGTCATGGCGTTCGAGCTCCGCTGTCAAGACGATATCTTCCTGGAAGCGGATAAAACCATAGACGAGGACCTTATCGCAATCGGAGAACACATTGCTGTAAAAGGAGAAATCAAGGGGGATTGCATAGCAGCCGCGAGAAAGATATTCCTCTCGGGTATCATAGAGGATGACATAACCGCCGTCGCCCAGAACATCTCCCTTGAAGGTGAAGTCGGAGACAGTTTCAGAGCCGCAGGAAAGACAATCACAATCAATGCCCGCGTCAAAGGAGACATAGCCGCCGTTGGAGAATCAGTCACATTGCGCGACGGCTGCATCGCCGAAGGTGACGTCGTAATAGCCGGCGGGGAACTCCAGATAAACGGAAAGGTTCTGAAGAGCCTCAAGGCATACGGAGGCAAGATAAAAATCAGGGGAGAGGTGGCAGAAGACGCCACGTTGAGGGGAGATAGAATCGTACTGTATCCGGGCGCGAAGATAGGAGGAAACCTTATCTACACGTGTGCAAACCAGATAGAACTGATGGGCGATGCGCAGATAGCAGGGGATACAACATGGCATAAGCCTGTAATAAAACCAAGGAAAAGGACATTTGGGGCAAAAAGCTACAGGTCTCGCGTCATCATCAGGTCACTTCTGATGCTTCCTGTCCTGCTAATTGGATTGATGCTTATTGGCATTTCGCCCAGACTGGTGTTTGTCACAATGGATTCCATGCACAGTTCGCCCGGCAAAACCCTCGGGTTTGGTTTTGTGTTTCTTGTATGTGTACCTGTAGCAAACGCAATACTTTTCGTAACCATAGTGGGAATTCCACTTGCCCTGATTGTCCTTCTCATGTACTTTGCCGCACTCTACGTCAGCAGCCTCTTTGCGGGAATGGCTATCGCAACGAAAATCTTCGGCATGAGGGGCAAATCCGGAAGAGGCATTTTAGCAGTCGGAATGATTCTCGGAGTTGTCACAGTGGTCTTCCTTTCCACGATACCGGTTGCAGGCGGGTTCATAAGGCTTCTGCTCATTATATTCGGACTGGGCGGGCTCGTAATGAGCAGGTTTAGAACACTCGTCGCAGCAAAAGAGAAAGGGTTGATTTAGGAGCTGCGCAGGACGTCTTGCAGTTTCTCGATAAAGTTCTTGTTTCCCGATTCCAGTCCGACCGTTACGCGGATGAAGCCGGGAAGGTCGTAGCAAAACATATCCCTGACAATTACGCCTTCTTTAAGAAGTGCACGGGCTATACCCGTTCCGTCTCCGACTTCAACGAGGATAAAATTTGCTTCCGACGGGATGTATCGTATGTCCCGTTTTTCCAGTTCCCGGTAGAGGAAATCCCTGCCGCGGCAGTTCAGTTCCCTGCTCTTCCCAACATGTTCTCCGTCATCAAGAGCAGCAATCGCCGCGGTCTGCGCAACTGAATTTACGTTGAAAGGCTGGCGGACTCTGTTCATCCCGGAGATTATCTCCGGCTGGCTGATGCCATACCCGATTCTCAATCCTGCAAGGCCGTAGATTTTCGAAAAGGTCCGAAGACATACTACTGCTCTTCCGTCCCTGATATAATCAATTGTCTTAGGAAAATCGCCGCGCTCGATGTATTCGAAGTAGGCTTCGTCAAAAACGACTATTACGTCCTCGGGAATTTTCTTCATGAAGGATTCAACCTCAGCCGCACTCACCATAGTCCCCGTGGGATTATTGGGATTGGCAATAAAAACGAGTTTCGTCTTCCGCCCTACCGCCTCCGCCATAGACGCCAAATCATAGCGGTAGTCTTTAAGTTTCACGAGACGGCTTTCCCCATTTACGATTCGCACCGCCATTTGATAGATTACGAACGACTGCTCAGCTATGACCGCTTCCTCGCCCGCATTGAGAAAAGTCTCCACGACCATGCGGATGATCTCATCTGACCCGTTGCCGAGGATAATCCGGTTTTCGTCGACATCAAGGAAAGAGCTTAACTTCCTCTTCAGATAGTATCCGCCGCCGTCAGGATAAAAGTTCATCCGGTTCAAATTCTCACCTATTGCCTTGACCGCAAGAGGTGAAGGGCCCAGAGGATTCTCATTCGAAGCCATCTTGATAACCTTCTCCAACCCGAGTTCCCTCTGCACTTCCTCAATCGGCTTCCCGGGTTCATAAGGACGCAAATCACGAATATTCGATCTTATGAGTTTTTTGATGTCCATTCTGTTTTCCCTAATGCTCTGTGACACAAATTCCTGTCATTGCCCGGCTTGACCGGGCAATCCAGAATCCATAGTTACAGTCTGGATTCCCGCCTTCGCGGGAATGACAAACAAAATGTGTCAAGAATTAACGTTACTGACCACTGTCCACTGATTCTGCCATGGGGTAGGAGCCAAGAATCCTAAGATACACACACTCTTTCTCCAACTCCTTAAGCGCGCGCGCCGTGTTTTCATCCTTCCGGTGTCCCATTATATCAACGAAGAAGAAATAGTCCCATGCCTTGCGCCGCGAAGGACGAGACTCTATCTTGGTCAGGTTTATTCCGCATTTCCTGAACGGCTGGAGCATATCATACAACGCTCCCACGCGGTCCTTTATAGAAAACATTACGGAGGTCTTATCGGCTCCCGTTCTCTCCGGAGAACTCTTGCTAATTACGAGAAATCTGGTCAGATTGGATACGCCATCTTCAATGCCTTTCGCCACAATCTTCAGGCTGTAAAGGCGGGACGCCACCTCGCTCGCTATAGCGGCCGCCCCTTCTTCGGAAGAAGACAGCTCAGCCGCCTCAGCAGTACTGCTCACTTCTTTCAAAACAACGCCGGAGAGATTACTCTCCACCCAGCGTCTGCACTGGGCAAAAGCCTGAGGATGGGAATACACAATCCTGATATCCTCAAGCGGGACATTCGAGAGAAGGTTATGGCTTATAGTTAGAAACATCTCAGCCCATATCTTCAGTTCGGAATCGATAAACATGTCGAGGGTGTGAGTGACCCCGCCCTCCATCGAATTCTCGATGGGGACAACCCCATACTCCGCCCGTCCTTTTTCGACATCTGCAAAGACATCCGCAATGCTTTTGGCAGAAAGATAGTGCACTGATGCCCCAAACTTCTCGAGAGCCGCCAGATGGGTGAAGGTAGCCTCCGGGCCTAAATAAGCGATACAAACCCGATGCTGTAACGCAAGAGATGCCGACATAATCTCCCTGTAAATTGCTCTTACGGACTCAGATGGAAGCGGCCCCTTGTTTTGAGACTCCAGCCTCTCAAGAATTCCTCTCTCCCTATCGGGAGCATGATACTCCTTTGATTCCCTGTCCTTAATTTTGCCAATCTCAACAGCAATTCTCACTCTCGAATTGATGAGCTTTAGAACCTCATCATCGATCTTGTCTATTTTCTTCCTGTGCTCTTCCAGATCCATCCTTCACCTCCAGATTCCCAACCTCCGGCAGTCCGGCTAAACTCGCCAATCCGAAATGACGCAGAAATTCCTCACCCGTCCCATAAATAATGGGCGCCCCCACCGCCTTCTTCCTGCCCATGGTCTTTATCAGCTTCTTCTCAAGCAGCGTCCTAAGGACATGACCCACCCCAACTCCGCGAATTGCCTCAATCTCACAACGGATAATGGGCTGCTTATATGCAATAATAGCAAGCGTTTCCAGAGCCGGCTTTGACAATTTCTCACGAGTCTCTATTTGATGGAATTTTTTCAGCCACGGGGAAACCTCCGGCGCCGTGCGCATCAGGAATCCTCCGGCAATCTCAGTAATACAAATCCCCCGTTTGTCTCCGCCGTACTCCCCCTGGAGACTCACGATAGCCTCCCTGATCCTTTTGGGCTCAACTTCCTCTATGACCTCACGTATCCGGTCTATAGAGATTGGGTCATGAACCGTAAACAGAAGCGCTTCAATGAATTGTCTAAGTTCACTGTCATCCATGTTCAACCCTCAAACTTCAGACGTAAATATCCGATGAACCGTGTAAAGCCTTACTCTTCGAGCTTGTCGAGACCTGAGTATCTATCAGACATGCCTCACCGAATATTTACCATCAGACTTTTTATCTTTTAGTCTGTGGTCTGATGTCTGTATAGATATATCTCCCCAAACTGTCCTGCCTGTTTTATTCTGACTTTCTGAATCTTTATCAGCTCCAGCAATGCCAGAAACGTTACTATTACCTCAACTTTCGAGCGGGCGGCTGCAAAAGTACTTGTGAAATTTATCTTTTCCTCTTTCAGCAGCAGCTCCAGTATGAATTCGACCTTTTCCCGAACCGTTGTCTTATCCTGGACAATCTCGGTTACCGGCTCCTCCTTCAAACGTTCCAGAACGGAGGAAAGAGCGCCAAGCAAATCAAACAAACCTACGTCAAGCAGAATCTCACCCTCGCTATCGAGTTCCTCTCTCCCCGGAGGACGGCTGAAAACATTCTGCTGGCACAGCTCTCTCTGCTCCAGGTCACCTGCCGCCTCTTTGTATTTCCTGTATTCAGCCAGCTGCTGAATCAGAGCCTCCGCCGAGTCATCCTCTTCCTCTTCGGCTGCTTCTTCATCCGGCAGCAATGCTCTCGATTTTATCTGCATAAGAGTCGCCGCTACCACAAGAAATTCGCCTACTACCTCCAGGTCAAGAACACGCATCAGGTGAATGTACTCAAGATACTCATCAGTGATACGCGAGATGGACACATTACAAATGTCAAGATCTTCTTTTTTGATGAGATAGAGAAGAAGGTCGAGCGGACCTTCAAAAATTTCCTGCTCTACACGATAATTCATCCTAACCTCTAAAGTATTCTATTTTCATTGCATTACGCACCAGTTGAACGGTCTTTTTTGTCTCAATGCGAGCTTTTTTTGTTCCCTCAATCAGAATCTCATCCACATCCTTTTGTTTCTTCTCAAAATCCTTTCTTCTCTCCCGAATTGGACTTAAAAATCTATTCAGCGTCCCGGCTAAATTCTTCTTGCACTCTACACAGCCAAGTTTCCCGGAAAGGCATGACTCTCGTATCTGTTTCAATTCTCCTCCGCTTTCACTATCAGGCAGAGATTCCAATCTGCGGCCGATCATCCCCTGATCAAGTTCACTTTCCGTGGAAAAAGCCACTTGATATGAATAAACGGGACATTTATCAGGATGTCCTTTATCCCCCTTGTAAATCTTCCCAGGGTCAGTAAACATCTTCATGACTTTTTGTTCAAGCACTTCCGGTAGATCAGCGAGTTCAATAACATTGCCTATACTTTTACTCATTTTTGCTGCACCATCCGTTCCCACAAGTCTACTAACTTTGCTCACCAGTGCCTTCGGCTCAATCAGAACAGGTTCATAAAGGCTGTTGAACTTTCGCACAATTTCTCTCGTCTGCTCCAATACCGGCACTTGATCTTCTCCCACAGGCACCAGATTTGCGCGAAAAGAGGTGATATCTGCTGCCTGGGAAACAGGATACCCCAGAAAGCCGTACATAATATTCTCACCATATCCGTATTGCTTTGCCTCCGCTTTTATGGTGGGATTACGCTTTAAACTTGCCACCGAGGTAAACATAGAAAAATAGACAGTTAGTTCGGCAATCTCCGGAATCATTGACTGTACACAAATTGTGGCTGCTTCCGGGTCAAGCCCGCAGGCTAAATTGTCTATTGCCACATCACGCACGTACTGGGTCAAATTTTCCGGATGTTCAAAATTAGTGGTCAGAGCCTGCACATCAGCAATAAGAATAAAAGTCTCATACTTATGCTGCAACTTTACCCTATTAGCAACTGACCCGACATAATGGCCTAAATGCAGTTTTCCCGTAGGTCTATCGCCTGTCAAGATTCTTTTCTTCATATCTTCATATCTCAATGACAATCTTAAGAGAATCCCGCGCCTGCACGGCAAGAGCAACGGCTTCTGAAAGCTCATGCAGACGAAAACGATGAGTAATCATTTCCTTTACCCTGATGCTGCCCTTCTCTACCAGTCCCAGCGCAGTCCTTTGCTCCACCGGAGTCGAAGAATAACTCCCCAGCAGAGTGACTTCAGAATGATAAACCAGATCCGGGTCAAAGCTCAAAACCGAATCCGGGGGGCATCCGGCGAAAAACAGAACCTTCCCTCCCCTGGATACAAGTTTGAGACTCTGACGCAGGGCATCCACATTCCCGACGGAAACAATCACCACGT
>JAUVJM010000024.1 GCA_030596585.1 bacterium | reverse complement strand
GGAAGCAGGCATATTTTGTCGGCAAACCGAATCCACTTATGATGAAACATGCGTTGAAAAAGATACAATGCCCCCGCGAGGAGTCTGTTATTATCGGTGATAGAATGGACACAGATGTTCTTGCCGGTATAGAGGCAGAGATTGACACGGTATTGGTCCTCAGCGGAGTTACCAAAAGGGAAGACTTAGAGCAATTCTCGTATAGACCTCACTATGTCTTAGATGGGGTAGGGGATATTGTAGGGTTTGCAAAAGAGTAAGATAGGGAACACAGCTTGCTGTGAAGCTCGGATATATTAGCCAGCGGCGCCAGTTGATAAAATCGTTCCACGCCGGTATCGGCAAAACGGCGGTGATTTTCCCGTCGGCATTTCTTGCGGCTGTCGGAATGGGACTGATAGGTCTCGGAATGGTTTTTTACATGCGGGATGTTTTCAAGGCACCCGCAGGCGTGATTGGACTGCTTGCCGCACTCTGGTCGTTCTCCTATATCCTGGGCTGCATATTCATTCGCCCGCTTTTTGACCGCATCCTGCCGCGCTATGCGATGATAATAGCGACCTTTTGTATGTTTGTTCTCACTCTCTTCATACCTTTCGTTAATTCAGTCGTCTGGATTTACGCACTGTATGGTTTATTCGGTTTTGCAACCTCACTTTTTTGGCCGCCTATGATGGCATGGCTCTCCCGGAGAATTGAGGGGGCCGAGCTGAGCAAGGCAATCTCCAGGTTTAACTTTTTTTGGAGTGCGGGATTAATTATCAGTCCCTTCTTAGCAGGATGGTTGAGTGAAAGAGCGGCGGGACTGCCGCTTTATTGCGGCAGCTCCCTTTTTCTTTTAACCAGCTTCATGATTGGCGGGGCGATTTTTGTGCTCCCGGGCGTAAGGAAGGATAGAGAGACTGAACTGTCAGCCGGCAATAAGAAACGTAATGGGGAAGATACACCGATTCGCTATCCTGCCTGGGTCGGCATTTATACTGCCTGGGTTGTGGTTGCAGTAATAGCTATCATCTTTCCTATTTATGCCAGGGATGATTTAGCCATGAGCAAAAGTACCATCGGGCTGCTGCTCTTATTGCGTGCGCTTTTTATGACCATTGGTTTTGTCGTGTTGGGGAGGATGACCTTCTGGCATTTCAAAAGTCTGCCAATGCTTTCAGGGCAGGTATGTCTTGCCGTTTTGCTGATTCTCATGGTATACGTTGGTTCACCTTTGTTGTTAGGATTTATTCTTGCCGTTATGGGGTTGCTTGTGGCTTTGAGCTACTCCAATAGTATCTTTCATGGCGTATCCGGTAGTGTCAATAGAGCAAGCCGCATGGCTGTGCATGAAGTTCTCCTATCTGCAGGTCTTATCAGCGGCAGCTCTATTGGCGGGATGCTCTACCAGAGATATTCAATGTCTACAGTGTGCTGGTTTTGCTCAGCCCTCGTGCTATCGGGAGTAATTGTACAGGCTGGACTGTTTCTCCGGGCACGGAAATCAGGCGCAGTTGTATAGATACCGCTAATAGAGACTCTGCATCTTCCACGTTGGCCTTAATCCTATCGGGGGTTTCCCTTTTACGCAACTTTATTAGCGGGACGGGCATGCCCGTCCCCTACGGGATTATTTATTTTTTCAGATGTAGGGGGGAGGTATGCCTGACCCACTAATTTAAAATAATTCTTGACAAAGAATGGTTATTGAGTTATATTTTTGTGAGCAGAGAGGTAGAGGATGGAAAGAGTTATTGAGAGGTTGAGGAAAAAGGATGTCGTACTGACTCCTCAAAGACTGGCGGTGGCGGAGTTTCTTGAAGGCAACACCGCCCATCCCACAGCAGATGACGTTTACCGTAAACTCAGGAGAAAATATCCTACTATATCGCGGGCTACCGTATACACCAGCCTTGAAGTTCTCAGGCAGGCAGGGGAGATTCAGGAGCTTACCATTAGAAAAGAAGAAGTCTGTTTCGATTCCGACCCCACGCCGCACCATCATTTCTTCTGCCGGAGGTGCAAACGGGTTCTGGATGTTCATATCGGATGCCCCGTGGCTCGAAAAGGATGGGTGGACGGGCATAAGATTGACGGAGTGCAGGTGTATTTCTACGGAGTCTGCTCCCGGTGCTTAAAATCCGGAAGGAGCGGTATGGAATGAAATGCCCCGGTCAGGAGTTGAAGAAGCTTTATCTTCCCATGCGAGGTGAGATAGTGTCAAGGTTGGATGAATTCAAACAGATCTGGAAAACGGGAGATGAGGAGGGTATCTTTGCTGAACTTATCTTTTGCATATTGACTCCGCAGTCCAGGGCGAGACTTTGCTGGGCGGCAGTGCAGAATCTCAAGAGAGAAAATCTGTTGCTGAAAGGGAATAAAAAGCGGATTATCAGGGAATTAGAGAAAGTGCGGTTTAAGTACAAGAAGGCAGAGTATATTATCAGAGCGAGGAAGCAGTTCTCTGGCGGCGGGAAATCATCTATCAGGTCTCAGGCTGCGTTTGGCAATGCTTACGATGCAAGGGAGTGGTTGGCTCAGAACGTAAGAGGTCTTGGTTACAAAGAGGCAAGTCATTTCCTGAGGAATATTGGATTGGGAGAGGATTTTGCAATCCTTGACAGACACATATTGAAAAACCTGAAATTATTTGGAATAATAGAGAAGATTTCGGTTTCTTTGTCACGGAAGAGGTATCTCGATATTGAGGGAAGAATGAAGGAATTTGCGAAGAAGATTAGAATACCTGTGAGTCATCTGGATTTGCTGCTCTGGTACAAGGAGGCGGGAGAGGTATTCAAGTGAGGAAGGTTGCAGGACAAAGGAGGTGGAATGATGACTGAGAGGTTACAGATTTACAGGTGCGATGTCTGCGGAAACATAGTGGAGGTTTTGCATGAGGGCAAAGGCGAGTTTGTCTGCTGTGGACAGCCGATGAAATTACTGGAGGAGAATGCGGTTGACGCCGCTGTCGAGAAACACGTCCCGGTTGTTGAAAAGACTGATGATGGTATAAAGGTGAGAGTCGGAAGCGCGGCCCATCCAATGGAAGAAGCTCATTATATTGAGTGGATTGAGTTAATTGACGGCGGGAAAGCATATCGTCAGTTTTTAGAGCCCGGAGCTGAACCTGAAGCTTTATTCGGGATTCGGGCGGATAATGTGACAGCACGAGAGCACTGCAGTCTTCACGGTTTGTGGAAGAGTTAATTTAAAGAGGAGGTAACTAAAATGCAGAGTCTAAAAGGAACAAAGACGGAAAAGAATTTGCTGACCGCTTTTGCAGGCGAATCGCAGGCGAGAAACCGCTATACCTACTTTGCCTCGCGGGCAAGGAAGGATGGCTATCAGCAGATACTCGGCGTTTTTCTCGAGACTGCGGATAATGAAAAGGAGCATGCCAAAAGGCTGTTCAAGTTTCTTGAGGGAGGAGAGGTCGAGATTAGTGCCGGATTCCCTGCGGGTGTAATCGGGGATACGAAAGAAAACCTCAAGGCGTCGGCAGCCGGGGAGAACTATGAGCATACGAAGATGTATCCTGAGTTTGCCCGTATAGCTGAAGAAGAGGGTTTTTCAAAAATAGCGGGGGTGATGAGGTCAATCGCGGTTGCGGAGAAACGCCATGGGGAAAGGTATCTGATTCTGCTTGAGAACATTGAGAAGGACAGGGTTTTCAAGCGGGAAAAGGTAGTGAAGTGGAAATGCAGGAACTGCGGATATGTTCACGAAGGACCCGATGCGTCGGAGGAATGCCCGGCATGTGAGCATCCCAGAGCGTATTTCGAATTATTGGATGAAAACTATTAAGGAGAAGGGAATGAAAGAGAAAGTGGAAGCCGCTTTGAGCAGGGTTAGACCCTCATTGCAGGCAGACGGCGGTGATGTTGAATTGGTAGATGTCAGTTCCGAGGGTGTGGTGAGGGTGAAGTTAACAGGTGCCTGTGCGGGATGCCCGATGGGCCAGGTGACACTGAAAATGGGCATAGAGAAAGTAATAAAACAGGAAGTGCCGGAAGTCAAGGAGGTCGTTGCCGTATAGACGGGGCTTACGAGTGAGAAGCAATTTTCTGTCCTATCTCAAAAGCCTTTTTCAAACAATCTTCACGTTTCAGGACAGCTCCTTTTTTATCAAGTCCTGAGCACAGGAGTTCTTCCTTATATGCGGCACCGACGGCAGCGAAGAAGTTTTTTACGATTGATTTAGCATTCTCGAAGAAATCTTTCCTTGTGGATGCCTCGACGCATATAAAAGCGCCGGGTTTATTCTTCTCAACTGCGCGGGTCTTGAAGACATATTCTGAAAGCCACAGGCACTGAAACCGGTCTATCATCATTTTCGTCTGCGCGCTGAGACTGCCGAAGAATATGGGAGATGTTAGGATGATTGCTCCCGCACTTTCTATTTTGGCATAGACCGTTTGCATATCGTCCTTTACCGTGCAGACTCCGTCCTCTCTTACGTTGTCGCATTCCTGACAGGGAGAAAACTTCAAACTGTTCAGGACGATTTTTTCTACGAACGCACTCTTACTCTTTGCACCTGCGAGCGCCCGTTCCAGCAGAGTATCAGTATTCCCGTTTTCTCTGGGACTTCCGCTTATACCGAGCACTATCATGGTTTACCCTTCCTTGAGTGCGGTGATTAAGTCCTGTATCATTTTCTTGCCGTCTCCGAAAAGCATCAGGGTATTATCCGCGGCGAAAAGCGGGTTGGGGATGCCTGCAAAGCCCGGGCTAAGACTGCGCTTAATCACTACGACTGTCCTGGCTTTGTCCACGTTGAGGATAGGCATTCCGGCAATGGGGCTTTTGGGGTTCGTGCGCGCTGAAGGATTTACAACGTCGTTTGCTCCAAGCACGATGGCGATGTCAGTCTGCTCGAACGTGGGATTAACCTCATCCATCTCCCTGAGATTATCGTAGGGGATATCTGCCTCCGCGAGGAGCACGTTCATATGCCCCGGCATGCGTCCGGCAACGGGATGGATGGCAAACTCAACTTCTATCTTTTTCGATTCGAGGAGATTGAAAAGGTCCCTGACCGCATGCTGTGCCTGGGCGGCCGCCATCCCATATCCCGGGACGATAACGACGCGGCGCGCTGTTTCGAGAAGCATTGCTACTTCTTCCGCAGAGGTTGCTTTTACCTTCCCTCCGTAAACGTCATCCGCATCGGCGGCTGATTCCGGTATCTCACCCAGTCCTCCGAATAGGACATTTGTGAGCGAACGGTTCATCGCCTTACACATAATTTTCGTGAGAATAATTCCGGAGGCTCCCACCAGTGAACCGGCAATTACAAGTACGTTGTTTCCCAAGACGAATCCGGTAGCGCAGGCGGCGAGTCCGGAGTAGGAGTTTAGTAGTGTTATCACGACCGGCATATCTGCGCCCCCAATGGGGATCACCAGGAAGATTCCCAGAGCAGATGCCACTGCTACGAGAATCCAGTAAAAATGCACGGTTGAGGGTTCGATGACAATCCATGCACCCATGGCTAACGATGCTAATAGCAGGATGCTTTTGAAAATTTGCTCCCCACTGTAGCGCAGAGGTTTTTCAGGGACAACTCCCTGCAGTTTCCCGAAGGCTATCAGGCTTCCCCAGAACGTAACTGCTCCGATGAGTCCCGAAGCGACGCCTGCAATTGTAAGCTGGCAGGGCATATCGTGAGCTTTTCCCGCAGCTTCGATAAGGGCTGAACCGGCGACCAGTACTGATGCTCCTCCGCCAAACCCGTTGAACAGTGCCACAAGCTGCGGCATTCCTGTCATCTGTATCTTGCGCGCAAGAATCGTTCCGATTGCCGCGCCCAGAATGAATCCGGCAATGATTATCTCAAAACTCACAATCCGGCGGTTAAGCAGTGTTACCACGATGGCAATGAGCATTCCTGCCGCTCCGAGAAGGTTTCCCCTGACTGCCGTGCGGGGATGGGAAAGATATTTCAGCCCGATTATGAATAAGGCAGAAGCAATAAGATAGGCAATGTTGACGAGTGCGGTTGTCATGTCCTCTCCTTTTTGCCTTTGAACATTTCAAGCATCCGATGCGTAACGAGGAATCCTCCCACGACGTTGATAGTAGCGAGCACAACCGCTGAGAATCCCAGAATCGTTGTCAGCGTTGTGTACTGTGAACCCGCGGAGATTATCGCGCCGATGAGAGTAATGCCGGAAATAGCGTTTGAGCCGGACATTAAAGGAGTATGCAGAATGGGAGGGACCTTCGAAATCACTTCGAAGCCGACAAAAATAGCCAGCACAAAGATGGTCAGCGTTGTTACCAAAAGTTCCATTTTAATTATTCTCCTCTCTTGTCATTCCCGCGAAAGCGGGAATCCAGAAGCGCAGTCGCCAGGCTGTGGTTACCCATCCCTATGCATCCGCACATTTCCCGCCATTTCCCGAATGTGCGCATTCACGATCTCACCTTCATGGGTAACGAGCGTCTCACGCAGGATTTCGTCTTCCATGTCTATTGTAAGTTTGCCGTCTTTGACGAGCAGTAACAGAAAATTACTGACGTTTTTTGAATACATCTGACTTGCGTGATACGGGACTGTCGCCGGGAGGTTGGCCGGTCCTGAGATAGTAACTCCGTGCTTCTTAATAGTCTTACCCGCTTCAGTCAGCTCACAATTTCCGCCCCGTTCTGCGGCAACGTCAACAATCACCGAACCCGGTTTCATTCCCTTTACCATCTCCTCAGTAATTAGAATCGGCGCTTTCTTACCGGGAACTGCCGCAGTTGTGATGACCACGTCGCTTTCCGAAACAACCCGGCTCATCATCTCGCGTTGCTTGCGGTAGAATTCCTCATCCATTGCTTTTGCATAACCGCCTTTATCTTCCGTTTTTTCCGTCTCCAGTTCCATTTCTACGAATTTTGCCCCCAGGCTTATGACCTGTTCCCTGGACGCGGGTCTTATGTCGTAAGCCTGCACTATTGCGCCCAGCCGGCGGGACGTAGCGATTGCCTGAAGCCCTGCCACACCTGCACCCACCACGAATACACGTGCCGGGACAATTGTGCCGGATGCGGTCATAAGCATCGGGAACATTCTGGGAAGCTCTTCAGCCGCCAAAAGAACGGCTTTGTAACCTGTAATGGTAGCCATGGAAGATAAGCTGTCCATGCTCTGAGCCCGCGTAATTCTCGGTATCAGCTCCATTGCAAAGGAGCTTACTCCGCGCTTTGCCAGTTCCTGAACCAGTTCCGGGGTTGAGAAAGGGTCGAGGAGTCCGATGACGATTTGCCCTTCTTTCATAAGTTGGATATCCGAAAGGGCGGCTTGCGGATTTGCGCCTGCTCCCCGCACCATGAGAAGGACATCCGAAGAGGCAAAGACGTCGCCGCGTTTTTCTGCAATCCGCGCGCCCTTTTCTCTGTAGGTTTCGTTAGGGAAACCTGCCGCTGTGCCTGCTTCCGATTCTATAATAATTTCAGCCCCGGCTTTGCTCAGACCGGGAACGTCCGGCGGAATCAGTGCGACCCGTTTCTCATCCGGGAAAGATTCTTTAAGAATGCCTGCAATCATTTTTTTCTCCATGCTTTCCAAACTGGTAAACACTCGGTCGACTGTGTTCTAATGTGTCATTCTGAGGAGCGTAGCGACGAAGAATCTACAGAGATTCTTCACTTCGTTCAGAATGACACCCGGTTCAAAGAATATTTACGGTTTTCGGAATCCCGCCATTTTAGCAGACTTTTGCCCGAACGTCACTGTTTTTTTGCCCATTTGCCGGTGTTGACTTTCATATACCGTGATGTATAATGAAACTGAGGGATATCGAGTATGTTAAAAATAGAAGGCTTGACTGTTTCTGTATTCGGGCAAAGAGTCCTGTCCGACGTGAACCTGAGGATTAGGAAGGGCGGGAGCATGGCGCTTCTCGGGCCTAACGGTTCAGGCAAAACCTCACTGCTCATGGCTATAATGGGGCTTTCCGGCTACAAGATCACAAAGGGAGATATTATATTTAAAGGCAGACGGATAAACGATTTGTCCGTAGATGAACGTGCCCGGCTTGGCATAGGCATTATGTTCCAGAGACCTCCTGCAATTAGGGGAGTTAAGCTGAGGCAGATGGTGGATATGACCCAGCGCGGCGATTTCAACGCTGACAGGGAAGCCGGAGAGCTAAACCTGAGAGAATTCCTGGACAGGGACACGAACGTGGGGTTCTCCGGTGGAGAATTGAAGCGTTCTGAGCTGCTTCAGATGCTGGCGCACTCGCCCCAGCTTAGCCTTTTCGATGAGCCGGAGTCGGGAGTGGATTTGGAAAATATCGTACTTGTGGGGAAAATTATGAGCCGGATACTCAACAAGAATAAAGATAATGCCGGTTTGCTCATTACCCATACGGGCTGCATTTTCGACTATGTGAAACCGGATGAGGGCTGTGTTCTGGTAGGTGGCAGACTTCACTGCATTGGTGACCCGATGAGCATACTGAAGACAATAGCAAAACACGGTTATGAAGGGTGCATAGCATGCAAACGAAAAATTCCCGAGGGAGATTCCCGAAAGCCGGTCAAGTAGATATTGGGTCGTACAAGTCCTCTGCAAAAGATAAGCCCTATCTGAAAGACCTTCGAAGGGTTCGCCCCGACCAGAAGAAAAACATGCTGTCTGCCGGGGTTGACCTGTCCAACAGACACCGTTCCGGTACCTACGTTCAGATGGACCACAGCGTTGTACATTCCCAGAGCCTCTATCCTGGCGTTGAGGTAATGAGCACTACTGAAGCGCTCAAAAAATATGACTGGTTAGAGGATTATTTCTGGAAGATAGTGTCTAATGATGCTGATGAGTTTACCAGGCAGGCTGAGGTTCAGCCGCATCATGGCTATTTCCTGAGAGCGCAGGCGGGTGTGAAAGCGGTCTATCCCTTGCAGGCATGTCTTTTCATAAATGAAGATAACATAATTCAGAATGTTCATAACATAATAATTGCGGAGGAAGGCTCTGACCTGCAGGTGATTACGGGCTGCGCAACGGCGAGTGACGTTCGGAGAGGTCTTCACATAGGTATTTCAGAGTTTTATGTCAAGAAAGGCGCCAAATTGACTTTCACTATGATACACAACTGGGCGGATGATATCTCTGTGAGACCCAGAACAGCGACTCTTGTTGAAGAGGGCGGCACGTTTTTGTCAAACTATATCTGTCTTGAGCCGGTGAAGACTTTGCAAATGTATCCGAAGGCTGAGCTGGTGGGTAGGGGAGCTATGGCGCGGTACAGTTCTATTCTGTTTGCTCTTCCCGGGGCGCATATGGATGTGGGTTCGCGGGTGATATTGAAAGCAGAGGGTTCAAAAGCCGAAGTTGTATCCCGGGCGGTCAGTGCGGGCGGGGACGTAATTGCAAGGGGTCATTTGAGAGGAGAAGCGCAGGGGATAAAAGCCCACCTTGAATGCCGCGGTCTTATGCTGAGCGAGAAAGGGTTGATACATGCCATACCTGAGCTGGAAGCGACAATCGAGGGAGTGGATTTGTCTCATGAGGCAGCGGTCGGCAAGATTGCCAGGGACGAAATAGAGTACCTTATGGCTCGCGGGTTAAGCGAGGGTGAGGCGCAGGCGGCTATCGTGAGAGGGTTTCTGGATACGTCTATAATGGGCTTGCCCCGCGAACTCCAAAAACAAATAGACACCGCCATTTCCACCTGTGAAAAAGAAGCATTCTAATGATTATATTTGAGACAGAAGTGCTGGATGTAATACAGAGAAACCCCGGCGTTAAGAGTTTCCGGTTTAAAACGGAAATGGACGTGGATTTCAAACCGGGACAGTTCTTTTTAGTCGGGATAGAGATTGAGGGAGAAGAAAGGACAAAGCATTTCTCATTCTCAAATTCTCCTACGGAGAAAGGGTACGTAGAGTTTACCAAGAGAATAACCGGGAGCGAATTCTCAAGAGCTTTGGATAATCTGAAAGTTGGTGACAGGGCGAAGTTGAAGATGCCTTATGGCTCTTTTACTTTTGAAGGTGAGTATAAGAAAATAGCTTTTCTTTCGGGCGGAATAGGCATAACTCCCATAAGGAGTATGTGTAAGTTCGCTGTGGATGTAAAACTGCCGACGGATATAGTATTGCTCTACGGCAGTAACAAAGAGGAAGATATTATTTTCAGGCAGGATTTAGCGGGAATGGAGTCTGTCAACAAAAACATGCGTGTGGTCTATACCCTAACTTCTGCGGACATAGATGAAGAAGCATGGCAGGGCAGAACGGGTTATATAGATGAGAAAATGATAGAAGGAGAGATGCCGGATTTCCGCGAGAGGGTTTTCTATGTCTGCGGCCCCCCGGGCATGGTAGAAGGCTTGGCAGCTGTTTTGAAAAATAAACTAAGCGTGGCGGAAGATAGTATCAAGGTAGAGAATTTCACGGGATATTAAGAGACATAAAAAAGGGGGTGTGCGCTATGGCAGTGGAGAAGGTTGGAGAGAGGTATAAATGCAATGTTTGCGGTAATGAGATTCTTGTAGTAAAGGTAGGCGGCGGCGAACTGGTTTGCTGCGGCCAGCCTATGGAAAAGATGAACGGTGCTTAGAAAAGAAGCGTAAGTCGGAGGAATGTTAGGTTGATGAAAATATTAGGGGGGGTTTCTGCGTCTCCGGGAATCAGCGAGGGGATTGTGTGTCTTTATCTTAGTGAGACGGAAAAGCTGTTACCCCATTATTCCGTGAGTTCAGAGCAGGTACCCAAAGAACTGAATCGTCTCAGGGAGGCTTTTGACGCGGCAAAACAGGCAATGGAACGGATGATTCGGGTTGCTGAAACGCAATTTGACAGGGAAGCGGCGGAGATATTTAATACTCATCTGTCAATACTCAGTGATGATGACCTTTTTACGAAAATATCCGAACTAATCAAAGCAAAAAAGGTCAACGCTGAACATGCTGTGAGTGACGTTTTCGAAGAATATGTCAAGAAATACGAAGATAAGGGCGAACACTTCAAGGAACTGATCCATGATTTTGTAGATGCCAGGAACCGCATTCTGAATGCTTTCAATGTGGAGACCGGACGGTTTAAGTGTCCCATCGGCGAAAGGCAGCCGGTGATTGTAGCGACCAGGATTCTTACCCCTTCAATGGTCATGAACATTCCGCGCGAGAGTGTGCTGGCTTTCATTACGGAAGAAGGAGGTCTTACCAGCCATGCCACAATTCTTGCCCGTTCGTATGGTGTGCCCATAATTCTGGGCATAGAGGTGGAGAAAAACCTGGACTGCGGCATGCACGCAATTGCAGATGGTTCTTCAGGGAGAATAATCGTTTCCCCTGATAAGAAGACAAGAGAACGCTATAGACAGAAGATAGACAAACTGGAGAAAAGAAAAGGTTTCTGTGAAGTCAAGAGAAGCCTATCAGCACGTACGGGAGAAGGCAGGAGGATCCAACTGAAGTTGAATATAAATACTCCCGGGGAAATTGAGGCTGCCGGGGAATTTCCGCATGATGGTGTGGGGTTGCTGAGGACGGAATTTCTGTTTGCGGGAGATACGGTTCCTTCGGAAGAAGAACAGTATAACATGTACAGAAGCATTCTTGACGGGGTTCCTAAAAGACCGGTTACTGTCAGACTGCTGGATATCGGAACGGATAAACTGCCTCTGTATATTGAAGCTCCACGCCAGGTAAATCCTGACCTGGGGTTGAGGGGAGCAATTGCGGTGGAGACTTTCCCTGAGATATATCTTACACAGGTCAGAGCGCTGTTGAGAGCCAACGTCAATTCCAACCTGCGGGTACTTTACCCAATGGTCTCCGATTTAGGTGACCTGAAAACGTTCAGAGAGATTCTTGCCGGAGCACGGAAAAGTCTCAGGGAAGAGCATATTGAGTTTAACGATGAGGATATCAGCGAAGGTATAATGATAGAAACTCCTTCTGCAGTGATGATGGCAGAAGAGCTTTTGGAGGAGGTTGATTTCATCAGTATCGGTTCCAATGACTTACTGCAATATACTGTCGCCGCTGCCCGCGGCAACTTGCTGGTGGAGAAAAGGTATCATATCCTGCATCCTGCGCTCGTCAAACTGTTGGAAATTGTAATTAGGGCGGGCAAGAAGGCGAAGAAAGAGGTTTGCTTGTGCGGTGAAATTGCCTCTTTTGAGGAATTCTATCCTTTGTTCCTGCAGGTTGGACTGCGGTGCTTCAGCGTGGCTGTTTTCAAGTTCCCCGACATTAAATGTGAACTGCTCCATCTTCAGACATTCCGGGACAAAAGCGTAGTGACGGACTTTTACAAAAACAAGTCCAAGGAAGAAATAGACAGCTATTTTATGTCCCGCGCGTAGTGCAGCACTCTGTAACATAAATTCCTGTCATTGCCCGGCTTGACCGGGCAATCCAGAATCCATAGTTACAGTCCGGATTCCCATCGCAGTTTACCCTGTACTTGATACGGAGCGGGAATGACATAATCATCGTCAGAAACTAAAGTCACAGTGTAGTAACAGAGGATATGAGAAGAGACCTGACAAAAGGCAGCATATCAAAGAACGTTCTTTCGCTGGCATTGCCGATGATGGCGGCCTTCTTATTGAATACGGGCTTCAACATAGTTGACACTATTTTTATCGGAAGATTGTCTCCTCTGGCTCTTGCCGCCATTTCCGTGACGTTTCCCGTAATATTTGTCATAATTGCCCTGGCTTCCGGTGTCGGCATAGGTGTTACGTCGTTGATTGCAAGACTTCTGGGAGCAAAGAGAAAGAGCGAAGCAGACAATGCGGCAGAACACGCGCTGCTGCTTGCCGTTGTTCTCGCCCTGATCTTTACGGCACTTGGACTTACTCTCTCCAGACCGTTATTTGTTCTGATTGGCGCAACTCCGGAAATGATGCCTCTCGTCCTTGAATATGTTTACATTATCTTTTCCGGGTCCCTTTTTATGTTTCTGGCTTTTGTCGGTAATTCCATCTTGAGGGGAGAGGGTGATATGAAAACACCCATGAAAGTAATGATGTTTGCCACGGCTATAAATATCATTCTCGACCCACTGTTGATTTTCGGCATAGGTCCCTTCCCGAGGATGGAGATAGGGGGAGCGGCGCTGGCAACGGTCATTTCGAGGAGTATAAGCGCAATTATCGTTATGGGTCACTTATTAAGGGGCAGCGCTAATGTCAGACTGAACTTCGGGTGTTTCAAATTCAGGTTGGGAATTATAAAGAATATTTTCTCAGTCGGGATTCCCGCTTCTCTGTCGCACGCCGTTATGTCGCTTGGCATGTTTTTTCTGGTGAGGATTACGTCGTTTTTCGGGCCTTCTGCTATAGCTGCTTATGGGTTAGCTACCAGGCTTAATATGGTTGCTTTCCTGCCTGCCGTGGGGATTTCGACTGCCGTTACGACTATCGTAGGTCATAATGTCGGCGCCAAAAACTTCAAAAGAGCGGAAAGAACAACGTGGGCTGCCGTTCTGCTTGCGATGGCATTTATGGAGGTAGTGGGTATTGTATTTTTCCTTTTCCCTGATTTCTGGATAGGCATTTTTACCAGGAGTGCGGATATAGTGGTCTATGGTTCTTCCTATCTGAGAATTGTATCTCTGCTGTATATGTCAGCGGGAGTGAGTATGATAATATCCGCCGCTTTTTTGGGGGCAGGGAAGGGGTATCCCGCACTAATGCTGACGGCATTGAGGCTCTTTGTTTTAGCCGTACCCCTGGCTTACTTCTTATCCCGGACATATGGCGTTACGGGTATATGGTATGGCATTGCCGCCTCAATGATTGTTTCGGCAGTAGTTTCCGCCGTATGGTTTCAACTGGGGACATGGAAGAGGGGAAAGCATGTTCCGGTTGAGGAAGGGGCTGTGCCGGTTGCTTAGCGGGTCTCTTCGCAACTTCAGTGATAGTTGCCTGCCCGCCGTTAGACATGCCTCATTTATGAGGCTTTCTTGTCATTCTGAGCGACAGCGAAGAATCTCTGTCAACCGGCAATTTTTTCTTCAATGTTGAAATTTAGGGCTGGATGTGGTAGAAATACTGTAGGATGGGTAATGCAGTCGCAGTTAATAGAAAGGCAAGGCACGACTACGCTCTGCTGGAGAGTTATGAAGCGGGAATTGTCCTGCAGGGGACTGAGGTCAAATCTCTCAGGGGGCGCAGGGCGAGTCTGCAGGAGAGTTTTGCCGGGCTTAGCAGGGGAGAAGTGTTTGTTTACAATCTGCACATAGCGCCGTATGAGGCGGGGAACCGGTACAATCATGATCCGAGACGCACCAGAAAACTACTGCTTCACCGCTCTGAGATAAGAAAGCTCACAGGGAAGATGTCCGGGCGCGGGCTGACTCTGGTGCCTCTTCGCCTATATTTCAAGCGGGGCAAGGCAAAACTGGAAATAGCCCTGGCACGCGGCAAGAGACAATATGACAAGCGTGAGGACATAAAGAAGCGGGAATCTAACCTGGAGGTCCAGAGGGCTCTCCGCCATAAGAATAGGTAGTGATCAGTTTGTGGTTTGTCATTCCCGCCTCGTATCAAGTACGGGGTAAACTGTAGCGGGAATCCAGGATTCCACTAGGAGAGCGACGCTTACGAACGAATTGAGAGGGGGCGATAGGTTTCGACTGGAGAGTAGAAGCAAAAAGCAGCATGCCGAGGTTGTCGGGTGGCCTCGTAAAACACCTGACAAAAAACAAGTGCAAATGAACAATTTGCATATGCTTGCTAACTAAGCAAGCACGTCACTCTCGTCGGGCCTGCGAGACGTGAGAGACGACCGGTAAGCGGGCTGGCTTCGCTTTTTCGCTTGAGGGAGTGAAGCGAGACAAAATCAAGCTAACCTCTTCCGGATCCTGCTCACTGGAGCCGGAAAGGGGCGAAAACACAAAAGGTGAGATAAGCATGTAGACACTTTTGCTGATACCTCTTAGGACGCGGGTTCGATCCCCGCCGCCTCCACCAATTACGGGGACACAATACTTAATTATCCCACAACACTTTCCTTAACATAAACCTCAAAGATATTGTTTCGTAGTCTTATTCCATGCATTCGTGATTTTGGGATCCAGATTTCTTATCGTTCTTCACCAATATGGCTTTATCGGTTTCGTGCAGGATGCGGATTTGTGCCCAGATGTATTTTTCTTTTGGATATATCAGGTCGTAAAGCCAGAGCATTAATTTCCCCTCACCCTCGCCCTCTCCCACAAGGGGAGAGGAGATTCTTCGTCGCTTCTCTCCTCGCAATGACAAGCCAAATTTGCAGGCTTTTATGGCAGTTTTGGTATTGATGTTTAGGGCTTTTGATTGCAAACCCACT
>JAUVJM010000112.1 GCA_030596585.1 bacterium | reverse complement strand
TGGCTCCCCGGGCAAGACTCGAACTTGCGACACGGTGGTTAACAGCCACCTGCTCTACCGACTGAGCTACCGGGGAACATAAAATTCTGAACGTTTCTTATTCGGATGATTTTAGCAGGTTTTCCCAGTTCTTGTCAATGCGTTCCTGGATTTCGTCGAGGTATTTTCTATTCTCTTCGCTGAAGAGGTGTTTGAACCTGCCCTGGGATTTGAACCAGTCTGTTACGGGTTTTTTCTCCCTGGGCTTATATGTGAGGCATGTTTTGCCGTCAACAATCTCATAGAGCGGCCAGATACAGGTCTGGACTGCGAGCTTGCCGATTTCAATCGTATCTTCCGGGTTGTATCTCCAGCCGCGTGGACATGGAGAAAGGACGTTCAGGAAGGCGGGGCCGTCTGCGGCAAATGCTTTCTCGGCTTTTTTTATCAAGTCGTTCCAGTGGCTGGGGCAGGCTTGCGCCACGTAGGGAATATTGTGCGCAGCAACTATGGCGGTGAGGTCTTTACGATACTCACGTTTGCCAAGGGTTATCTTCTTCCCCGCGGGGGCGGTCGTTGTGGTTGCGCCTCTGGGGGTTGCTCCCGAGCGCTGGATACCGGTATTCATATATGCCTGGTTGTCGTAGCATACGTAAACCATTCTGTGTCCGCGTTCGAGCACGCCTGACAGTGACTGGATGCCTATGTCGTACGTTCCCCCGTCGCCGCCGAAAGCAATGAAGTTTATGTCTTTGGTTACTTTGCCCTTTTTCTTGAGCGCGCGGTATGCGGTTTCGGCTCCGCTGATTGTTGCGGCGACGTTCTCGAATGCGTTGTGGATGTAGGGAGTGTTCCAGGCGGTGTAGGGGTAGATTGTTGTGGCTACTTCGAAACAGCCGGTGGAGGCGCCTGCGTCGACGGGGTTATCGGATGCCAGGAGAATCTGTCTCACGGCGATTGAAGCCGCACAGCCGGCACAGAGTCTGTGGCCGCTTGTCAGGAGTTCTTCTTTCTGGGAGAGTTTTTTTAGGTTTGCCATTTATTCACCTCATTCTCTAACGTTAACATAGTTGACTGTTTCGGATTTTCCTGATGTAAGGTTCTTGTAAACGGTTTTTATGTCCTCGACATTGATGTCTCTCCCGCCGAGTCCGTAGATGTAGTTTGCGGTGGCTGGGATTTTGTCGTTTCCGAGAAAAGCTGACCGGATTTCGGTGAAGAGGGGTCCGCCAAAGCCGCCGAAGGAGATGGACCTGTCGAAGATTGCGACATGTTTCGCATTACTGAGCGCTTCGACTATCTCTTTGACCGGGAACGGACGGAAAACACGCAGTTTCAGAAGACCGGCCCTTATGCCTTCTTCTCTGAGTTCGTCAACAGCCGCTTGTGCGGTGCCGTTGGTTGAGCCGAGAGCAACTGCGGCAACCTCAGCATCGTCGAGTTTGTATTTCTCCATAATGCCGTATTTTCTCCCTGTCAGTTTACCGAATTCTTCGCCTACGGAAGTTATGACTTCCAGCACGTTTTCCATTGCTTCCACCTGCTGGCGTTTGTGCTCGAAGTAGTAGTCGTAGAGGTCAAGGGGACCGTAGGTAACGGGATGGTCAACGTCAAGGAGCGGGTATTGTGTCTTAAGTTCGCCGATGAATTTTGTTGCTTCTGCATCATCCAGGAGTTCGACGCGTTCCATTCCGTGGCTGAGGATGAATCCGTCGAGGTTGACCATTACCGGCAGGCGGACTTTTTCCTGTTCTCCGATACGGACAGCCTGGATTGTGTTGTCGTATGCTTCCTGGGCGTTTTCGGAGTGAACTTGTATCCATCCCGAGTCTCTTGCTCCCATACAATCGCTATGGTCACAGTGAATGTTTATGGGGCCGCTGAGCGCGCGGTTTACGACGGGCATGACTATGGGCAGTCTCATGGATGCGGCTATATAGACAATCTCCCACATAAGGGCGAGTCCGTTTGCCGAAGTTGCGGTCATTACCCTGGCGCCGGATGCGGAAGCGCCGACGCAGGCGCTCATAGCGCTGTGTTCGCTCTCAACGTTGATGAGTTCCGTGTCAACGAGTCCGTCGCTCACGAAAGATGCGAACTCCTGGGCGATTTCTGTCTGTGGGGTGATCGGGTATACGGCTACGACGTCAGGATTTATCTGGCGCATTGCGTTGGCTACGGAACCGTCACCTGTTAGTGCCTGAATATTGCTCATAAAAGATCTCCTGTTTGGTTAGTTGATGGCGTTCTTTCCGGATTCACGGTGGAGTTTACGTGCATGGATTCCCGCCTGCGCGGGAATGACAAATGACAGATGGTCATTCGGCTTCTCCCTCGGGAACCATTTTAATAGCTTTTACCGGACATTCTGTGGCGCATATTCCGCAGCCTTTACAGTGTTCAAGGTCTATTTCCACTATCTCGTTGTCTTTGACGATGATTGAGGAATCGGGGCAGTAGATCCAGCATATGAGACAGTTCGTGCACTTTTCTTCGTCTCTTATGGGGCGGGAAGATCTCCAGCTTCCGGTGTTGTACTCACGCGCGTTGCCAGGCTCGACAATCAAACCTCCTTCGGGGATTTCTTTCCATCCTTTTTCTTTCCTCATTCGCTTTTAACCTCCTCGTATGCCCGTTCGACTGCTTTGATGTTTCCTTCCACAATTTCAGGTTTGAATTTCTTGCTAAATTTCTTCTTGAGCCCTTTTATGAGATTCTTGACTTTAATGAGGGCGGTTACTTTGATGAGGGCGCCGATCATCGGTGTGTTGGGGATTGGGCGCCCGAGGCAGTCCGTCGCAATTCGGGTTGCGTCCACAGTGTAGATTTTGCACCCTTTCAGGTTGAGTTCTTTTCTCACCTCAGCAGGGGATTTGGTGGTGTTTACGAGCAGGGTTCCGTCTTCGGAGAGCCCTCCCGCAACATCAACCGTCCTGAGGAGAGTGGGGTCGAGGACGACTACCACTTCGGGATTGGTGACGTGGCAGTGAATCGTGATAGGCTCTTTGCTTATCCTTGTGAAGGATTGCATCGGCGCTCCCATCCGTTCCGGGCCGTATTCGGAAAAAGCCTGGATGTACATGTCTTCGTCAAGAGCGGCATCGGCGAGGAGCTGGGATGCAGTCTTTGCGCCCTGTCCTCCTCTTCCGTGCCAGCGGACTTCAATCATGTCTGTCATCTATTTGTCCTCCATAAACTGTGTTTTCCCACTTTACCCTGCCCATCTTCCGTCAAAGGGAGAGGGCTGTGAAAATCGGATTGGGCAAAAAAAGGGAGTTTCTGTTTTTCCTGAGATTCTTCGCTTTGCTCAGAATGACATGATGCAGATGGATTCCCGCTCCTCGCTTTTGCGGAGACAAGCTTCGCGGGAATTATACGCTCAGAGTTCAATTCTTGCCTCCATGGCTTTGGCGAGGGTCTGCTCGCCTGCAAGTTCCAGTGTTCCCCCTACAGGGATTCCCCTCGCAGGCCGTGTTATTTTGACCTTAAGAGGTTTAAGCAGTTTCGTTATGTAGAGGGCAGTGGTTTCGCCTTCGGCGTCTGAATCGCTGGCAATGATTACTTCGTTAACCTTTCCTTTCTTAACGCGGTCAACAAGGTCGGATATTTTCAGGTCTTTGGGCTGAACTCCTCTCAGTGGTGAAAGTGATCCCAAAAGGACGTGATAGACGCCCTTGAACCTGTTTGTTTTCTCAAGGGCAACAACGTCCCCCGGCTGTTCGACAACGCAGATTATTGATTTGTCGCGTCCCGGGTTAGTGCATATTCTGCAGGGGTCGGTATCAGTAAGATTATGGCAGACGGAGCAGTCCCCTATTTTTTCTTTTACTTCATTTATAGCCTCTGCCAGTTTCAGGGCTTCTCCTTTTCCTTCTTCGAGGATATAGAAGGTGAACCTCTCCGCAGTGCGTTTTCCGACACCCGGAAGCTTTGCGAATTCATTGATGAGTCTGGCTACTGAATCGGAGAACTGATACATTTATCCAAGCCCCATGCCCGGCGGCAGGCTCAACCCGCCTGCCACTTTCGCCATTTCTTCCTTTATAAGGTCTTTTGCCTTTCGCATTCCCTCGTTTACCGCGGCGAGGACCAGGTCTTCCAGCATTTCCCTATCATCGGGTTTTATCACCTCGGGGTCTATTTTCACGGACAGAATCTCCTGCTGTCCGTTTACTTCAACGGTTACCATTCCTCCGCC
>JAUVJM010000078.1 GCA_030596585.1 bacterium | reverse complement strand
GGTAAATAGGAGGACTTTCTTCACCGACGTTCCTTTATCACTTTTGCGGGTATGCCAACAGCGACTGAATTGGGTGGAATATCTTTAGTGACTACAGCCCCCGCTCCAATCATACTTTTTTCGCCGATGGTAACCCCGTCAATAATGATAACTCCCGCTCCGACCCAGACCAGATCTTTTAGGACTACGCCCTTGGAAATCCTTCCCTGTGCAGACGGAAGCATATCTGCCTTCGAGTAATTGTATGTCCCGCCCGAAAGATGGCTAAAAGAACCAATGTCAATATTATTTCCCAGCGCAATCTCCCCGTCTTCCCCGCAAATCATATTTACATTTGTAGTAATATTGACGCTGGAGCCGATCTTTATGTTTCCGTTTTTGCAAACAAGAGAAGAGTTACGTCCTATGGTAACATTATCACCGATAGATATTCCTTCATTGGTCTCGCCTTTTGCATCTATCAAACAGTTGTCATCGATTATTACGTTGCTGCCAAGACTTATTTTCTGCGGATGGCGGATAGTCAGATTCTTGCCAAAGATAACGCCCTTCCCTGCTCTTTTGAAAAGCGCGGCGAAGAATTTCTTCCTCAGGAAGAAACCAAGAGAGCCGGGAATCTGCGTAAACAAGAGTATGACCGATTCATAATAAACAGCGCCGGCAAAACTCAAATCACCCAGATACATCTCCCTGTATTTCCGGAAAACAGATTTCTTCTTATCAAAAATCTTCTTGTGAAGTCCCGGTCCCTTTTCCATCTTAACAACCCTCGCTTCGTTCATAAATACTCAGTGAACTGTGTCCCAATCTGTCATTCTGAGGAGCAACGCGCCTGTCCTCGAGCGAAGCGAAGGAACGAAGAATCTATAGAGATTCTTCACTCCGTTCAGAATGACACTAAAGTCAAAGATATCCCTTCTCCCTGTACCATTGAATCGTTTTCTTTACTCCGTCTTCGACACCCACATCCGGATCATAACCTAATATCTTCCTCGCTTTGGATATATCGTAACTGCGTGTCTTGGTAAAAAACTCCAGATTTCTTCTTGTGAAAGGCGGAGTAATACCCAAAACAGGACAGCATTTCTCCAGAATGACCGCAATGCCCCCGGCAAGGGAACATGGGAAACGAACCCTGCCGATTCTCACGCCAAGCTCCCTGGCAGCTGTCTCCAAAAAGTATTTTATTTTAACAGGTTTTGCTCCTCCTATGTGAAATATTTCTCCCTCAGCATCCCTGACCTCCGAAGCGAGCTTGAATCCCTGCATGCAATCACTTATATAGACGGGATGAAATAAGGCTTCCCCCCTGCCTATCAGGAAAAATCTCTTCTGTTTAATTCTCCTGAAAATCTCAAGCATCCTCCAATCCCCCGGACCATAAACTCTTGTCGGGCGCAGAATAACTACGGGCATGCGGCTTGAATACTCAAGAACCCTCTTCTCCGCCTCGTATTTCGTGCTCCCGTAGATATTCTCCGGATGAGGGGGGTCGGATTCTTTCGCCGGAGGTTGATGAATCCGTCCCACGACGCTGTCCGTACTGCAGTAAACAAAACGTTTTACACCGGCATCCTTGCAGGCAGAAAGAAGATTCTCCGTTCCCCCAACATTCACTTCCCAGTATCTGCTTTCCCGGACATCTGCCTGTGTAACAAGACTCGCCAGATGAAATACCACATCAATATCCTCAACAGCCCTCTTGAGGATATCCTCCCGGGTTATATTCCCAATTAACTCTTCATGCAAACTTCCATCCGGTATGTCTCTTTGAAGTTTCCCTTTCTCTTTATCCAAACCCCTTACCGAGTGACCTTCCTTCAGCAGGAAATTTACGAGATTCTTCCCAATAAAACCCGAAGAACCGGTAACCAATACCCTTAGGGGCTGCCCCTTTTCCATAACCCTCATCCTGTTGTTATACTGTATATTGTCATTCCTTCACTTCGTCATTCTGAGCACACTGGTCAAGCATCTTGGACCACAGCCCGCAATTCAGACACTGGGAGGCGGCAAGAACAAGGACATAACTTCCAAAAAATTTGCCAGCGATACGATTTTGATACCACGATATTGCTTTAAGGGCAATAGATGCTTAGCATCTCCGGAAACAAGGTATTGAGCTTTAGCTTCTATAGCGCATTCGATGATGCGATTATCGGAGTCTTTTTATTTAACGATAGAAACTTTGTCCTTGGGCTGGATTTGTGCAACCTTTCTCTTTATCTGATTTAGAGCTTTTTTGACCCGCTTTTCATCCCATCCAAATGTTTTCTTGAGAATTGTTTCTACCTCTCCAAAACAAAAGGAGAAATTTAGAATAAACCTACAGCCATCTTTTAAGCATTATTAAACCATATCTTTCTTGCAGATACAACAAAAACTAATTCTTAAGAGTAATGCCTCAGTCTTGGATGGGGGTACATTGCATCTGCTATTGCAATCCCCCCTACCCCCCCTTATTAAGGGGGGATCAAAGGGGGGGGATTAAGAGTATTCCCCCACCCGAGACTGAGGGATTACGAAACCGGGCATATTTTTGTTGTAGCCGGTCACAGGCTGTGGTAAGATTTGCTCCAGCACGAGAAATAGAAAGGATGTAAAATGATACTCAGACAGGTTCTCAGAGCAAAGATTCACATGGCGAAGATTACAAAAACTCTGCTCAACTACGAGGGCAGTATTGGCATTGATGCCAGACTCCTTTCCGAAAGCGGGATTCTTCCCAATGAAAGAGTGCAGGTTCTTAATCTCAACAACGGCAGCAGGCTTGAAACGTACGTCATCGAAGAGGAGGAAAACTCAGGCACTCTTGCCCTCTACGGTCCGGCGGCGAGGTGCGGTCAGGTGGGAGATAGAGTCTGCATCCTCTCCTACGCACTGGCTGAGGAGAAAGACCTGAAGGAAGTAAAACCCAGGAAAATAGTTGTTGATGAGAACAACCATGTTGTGTGAAACCTTTTCCACAGGAGGAAAAAAAGATGATTCTCAGCGGAATAGCTGACGAAGCGGGAAAGGCAATTGAGGAACAGATAGAAGCTCACAGGAAACTTGGGTGGAACCACATCGAAATCCGCAATGTCAATTCAGTAAACCTGACAAGAGTATCTGAAAACGATTTTGAGAAGATAAGAGGGAAACTCGATGAAGCCGGAATGCAGGTTTCCTGTCTTGGTTCGGAAATCGCCAACTGGGCGCGTAAAATCAGCGGTGATTTCAAGACGGATGAAGAAGACCTTAAGCGAGCCATCCCCAGGATGAAAAAACTCAACACGAAATACATAAGGGTGATGTCCTATCCAAACGACGGGATGGGTGAATCCGAATGGCACGAGGAGGTGCTAAAACGGCTGAGGGAACTGACGAACATTGCCGAGGGAGAAGGAGTCATCCTGGCGCACGAGAATTGTTCAGGTTGGGGAGGTGTGTCTGCGGAGAATTGCCGCACTCTCACTGAGGAAATCGGCTCTGCGTCATTCAAAGTCCTTTTTGATACAGGCAACCCGCCGGCTGAAGGACAAGATTCGTGGGATTTCTACAACACGATAAGAAAATACATAGTTTACGTCCACATAAAGGACTCAAGGCGTGAAGGTGATTCCACTATCTTTACTCTTCCCGGTGAGGGAGCCGGACGCGTGCGTGATATTGTTGCCGACCTGAAATCATCGGGGTATGAAGGAATCCTCTCGATTGAGCCCCATCTCTCCGCTGTTGTACACGAAGGCAAAGAAGCAGAGGATGGTTCCCAAGCTTCCGAAGTCTATGTCAATTACGGCAGGCAAATCGAAAAGGTCTTGAACGAAATCTGACCTCTAGTACACTGTCACATAAATTTCTGCCTATTATTTGTCATTCCCGCCCCGCATCAAGTACGGGGTAAACTGCAGCGGGAATTCAGGCTATAACTATAGGTTTTGGATTCCCCGATCAAGTCGGGGAATGACAAGAATTAATGTTACAATGCACTATCTCGCCTCCAATTATGAAAACCGTTATCCAAAGAGTGCTGAAAGCGCGAGTGTCCGTGGACGGGAAAGTCATCTCCCGGATAGGGAAAGGTCTCCTGCTTTTAGTAGGCGTGGGAAAAAATGATGCGAAAGAAGATGCGGAATATCTTGCCGGTAAGATTGCAAACCTGCGCATCTTTGGAGATGACGCAGGGAAGATGAACCTGAATATAAAGCAGGCGGGCGGAGAAATACTCAGCGTACCGCAGTTTACGCTTTTTGCAGACACCGGGAAAGGAAACAGGCCATCGTTTGGGGAAGCGGCTGTTCCCGAAACCGCAACTGAGTTGTGGAAAGAACTAAACGCCGGATTGAGGGATGAGAACATTCCGGTTCAGGAAGGCAGGTTCGGCTCTCACATGCTTGTGGAACTGGCTAATGACGGTCCCGTAACTTTGTCGATTGATACGCAGTCCGGGCAAAGAAAAACGGTGGGTACCCACCCCCGAGATAAACATTCGGTGAACATGGCACACGTTCCACTGAATACTTGCCCGCCGAGGAGGGATGAAAGATGAAAGACTGTCTTTTTTGCAAAATTGCAAGAGGTGAGGTGAAAAGTGAGACCGTTTACAGCGACGAGCTGGTAATTGCATTCAACGACATAAACCCCCAGGCTCCGGTTCACATTCTCATTGTGCCAAAAGAACATATAGAAGGAGTTACGACTCTCGAAGAGAAGCATAAAAACATCATCGGACACATTCTCTTAGTTGCAAAACGTCTTGCGGGGGAGAAGTCCATATCCGAGGACGGATTCCGGGTTCTGGTAAACTCGGGCAGTAATGCAGGGCAAGTTGTCGAACACCTGCATTTTCATCTCCTCGGAGGAGATAGACTAAAACCTATATAAATGGCAAAATCGAGAGTAAGTCTCATCCGCTGCAGCAGTTACCGGCCCCACAAAGTGTATGATGCCGTCAGGAAAGCAATAGACCCTCTGGGAGGCATCAATTCTATCATCAAACCTGGCAATCGCGTCCTCATAAAGCCAAATCTCCTGTCTGCAAAGCCGCCTGAATCCGGCATAGATACTCACCCTGAGGTCGTGCGCGCCGCCATCCGCCTGGCAAAGGAGGCAGGCGGGATAGTCGAGGTCGGCGACAGCCCCGGCGGCTCGGTCAAGAAAATGGCTGACGTCTACACGGGATCCGGGATAAGAAAGGTCTGCGAAGAAGAAAACGTCGGGATAGCGGGATTTGACAAAGTCAGGATAATTAGAGGCATCCCCGTGGCAACAGCTCCGCTGGAGGCAGACGTCTTCATCTCCCTGCCAAAATTCAAAACTCATTCACTTATGATACTGACCGCAGGAATCAAGAACGTATTCGGCATCGTGCCGGGTCTTTTCAAAACCGAATGCCACAAATTAGCGCCGCATCCAGCCTCCTTTGCAAAACTGCTGGTTGATATCTACGGTTACGCCCGGCCGCATCTATCCATCCTCGACGGCATCGTGGGTATGGAGGGAGACGGACCTGCCGGCGGGGGAACCTTAAGAGAAATAAACCTTGTTGCTGCCTCGACTGACGCAGTCAGTCTGGATGCGGTGTTGAGCCGGATTATTGGCGTTGAGCCATTCGATATACCCACCACTAGAGAAGCCTGCCGCCGCGGACTGGGTAACGGACGCATTGAAGATATAGACGTTGTGGGCGGTAACCTGGAGCAATTCATCCAGCCCGGGTTCAAACTGCCCAAAACCACACTATATCACCGCTTGCCCAACTCCCTTATGCGGGTTCTGTCACTGTTTCTCAGAATCAAGCCCGATGTGAGAAGGGACCTGTGCAAAAACTGCGGGCTTTGCGTTGAAAGCTGTCCGGTGGGAGCTATATCATCAACCGAAAAGGGCGGAATAGAGTTTGACTATGGCAAATGTATCCTCTGCCTGTGCTGTCACGAATTCTGCCCTGAGAACGCCATCTTCATCAAAGAGAACATAATCGCAAGACTGATAAGGACATGAGGAAGAAGAATGTCAAACAAAAAGGTTCTTCTCCAAAAAGTGTAGTTATCCACAAGCTCTGATGTTTGAATCCGTCTCCAGCAACGGCTGTTTGCGCTTTTTAATAAGCTCAAACAGCCGCCGGAGATGCCCAAAAGACTACTACGCCGTCATTCCCGCCCCGTATCAAGTACGGGGTAAACTGCAACGGGAATCCAGAAGAGTTTTTTTATGGATTGCCCGGTCAAGCCGGGCAATGACAATATCACCACTAAATTTGGAGAAGAGCCAACAAAAAAGACAGTTAGCAG
>JAUVJM010000065.1 GCA_030596585.1 bacterium | reverse complement strand
TTTCTTGCCGTTTACTGCTCACTGATCACTGTATTTCAATTGCTTCCTTTAATCGGATTGCTCCGGTATAGAGTGCTTTTCCGATGATTGCGCCCCTGAGTTTAGGGCTCGCAAGTTGTTTGAGATTCCTGATATCTTCGAGGGACGAGATACCGCCTGCAACAGTGACAGGTACAGTGACAGTATCAAGTACCTCCTTGATGTTTTTCATGTTAATCCCGCGCATTAGCCCGTCTTTGTTAACATCGGTGAAGATTATGTTCCGAATACCGCTTTTCTCCGCTTCCTTTATTAGTTCGAGTGTGTTTATAGAAGTAATTTTTACCCAGCCATCAACAGCCGCTTTCCCGCCGCTTGAATCCACCGATATAGCCACAGACTCACCGAATTCAGCGCAAGCCTCCCTGAGAAATTCAGGGGAAGAGCAGGCTCTGGTGCCGAGAATTACAAGCCGGACTCCTGCATCGAGGAATCTCCTGATGGTGGTTTTATCTCTTATTCCCCCGCCTGCTTCGACAGGGATGGACACATTTCGAGCGATAGAGCCGGCAAGACTGAAATTGACGGGTTTTCCTTCCTTCGCTCCGTCAAGGTCAACGATATGAAGGAACTGAGCGCCATCAGCTTCCCACTTCTTCGCCACTGCTACAGGGTCATCGTCATATACGGTTTCTTTTGCGAAATCCCCGCCGCTCAGGCGCACGACCTTCCCGTCTCTCATGTCAATTGCAGGTATAATCAGCATATCCCTGTGGGGTCAAGTCTTGCATTATAGCATCGGTGAGCTTTTTCCTCTTTCAAGTGGTAACGATTGCCATGCTTGTGAATTAGCAAAATGCTATAATGCAAGACTTGACCCCACTCCCTATTTCGTAGAGGGTACAGTTTTCACTCTCGGGTCAACTCGGGTCGCCTGCTCAAGTGCCAATCCCAGCGCTTTGAATATTGCCTCGATTATGTGGTGGCTGTTTTTTCCGTAGAGAAGATTTACGTGAAGAGTTATTCTTGCCTCGCTCGCAAAACCGCGCATGAACTCCTCAATGAGCTGGGGGTTGAATTTCTCTCTCTTTTTCATCGGAAAGTCGACGTTGAAGGAAAGATACGGTCTTCCGCTTATGTCTATTGCGACGAATGCAAGACTTTCATCCATCGGGACGTAAGCATGTCCGAACCGTCGTATTCCCTTATTGTCACCGAGAGTTTTGAGAAGCGATGCCCCCAGGGCAATCCCAGTATCCTCCATGGTATGGTGCTCGTCCACATCCAAATCTCCTTTTGCCTTGAGCTTAAGGTCAAACTTTCCGTGTTTGACAAAAGCACTCAGCATATGGTCGAGAAAAGCAATTCCCGTGCTTACCTTGAATTTTCCGGTTCCGTCGAGATTCATATCAATCGTTATTTCTGTTTCCTTTGTCTTCCTCTTCAGCAGAATTTTTCTCTTTGCCATATTATCTCCCCCCATTTCTCTGTCATTCCCGCCCCGCATCAAGTACGGGGTAAACTGCAGCGGGAATCCAGTGTTTTAAACTGCTTTTCTGGATTGCCCGATCAAGTCGGACAATGACATATGTGTGAGTATTTTTATGGTTTTCATGTTTCTTTTGCAAATTTCGTAATTCATAATTTTTAATTTTCAATCCTGATGCGCACTGCCTCGGCATGAGCATCGAAACCCTCACTCTCGGCGAGCCGGACTATTGTTTCCTGTGATTGTTTGAGGTACATTCTATCGGAAAAGATGAAGTTTGTCTTCTTTAGAAAATCGTCAACTCCAAGGGGAGAGGAAAAACGGGCTCTTCCTGCTGTCGGGAGTACGTGATTGGGCCCTGCCATGTAGTCTCCCAGGGACGGCGGTGTGTAGTCTCCGAGGAAGACAGCACCTGCATTCCTGACTTTCTCCATACATTCCCACGGGCGTGCTGTCTGTAGTTCGAGATGTTCGGGAGCTATACGGTTGGCAAGCTCTATTGCGGCATCGATGGTATCGACAATAATGATAATGCTGTTTTCCGCCAGGCACTTTGCAATGATATCCGACCTGACCACTCGTGAGTGGTCAGGTTCCTTGATACGTTTATCTATTTCGCGGCGAACATCGCGTGCGAGCTTTCCTGATGTAGTAATTACGACAGCGGCTGAGTCGGCTCCGTGTTCTGCCTGTGAAAGCACGTCAGCGGCAACAAATCCGGCATTGGCTTTCTCATCCGCGATAATGACGATTTCCGTGGGACCTGCCAGCATATCGATACCGACATTCGTCTTCTGCTGAATCAGGAGTTTTGCAGCTGCCACGTACGTGTTGCCGGGACCGGCGATTTTATCTACCGCGGGTATGGTTTTTGTGCCAAAAGCCATTGCGGCAATTGCCTGCGCTCCTCCGATTTTGAAAATCTCGTGAGCCCCTGCTGTGTCAGCCGCCGCGAGAACATACGGGTTGATTTTTCCCTCCGGGGATGGCGGTGTGGCAATGATGATTCTCTCGACACCGGCAATCTGTGCAGGGATAACATTCATGAGTACGGTTGACGGGTAACATGCTTTCCCGCCGGGCACATAGATGCCGATTTTCTCCAGGGGCACATATTTTTCTCCGACTATTAACCCGCGCTTTTCCTGATGCCAGGTTTTCCTTCCTTCTTTTTGCCTTTCGTGGAAACTTTCGATATTCGCTTTGGCAATCTTGAGGCTCTTGAGAAAAGCCGCATCAACTTTGCGGGAAGCCTCCTTCATCTCTTTTTTAGTGACTTTGATCTGAGATGCTTTCCCTGCATGCCAGCGGTCGAACTTTTTCGTGTATTTGAGGAGAGCTCTATCTCCGTTTATGCGGATTTCCTCACATATTCTTTCAACGACAGGCATTACTTCTGTGATATCCGTCTGCCTTTTTTTTAGAAACAGCTCAAGTTTCTTTTTGTCCCTATTGAGATGGAGAGTTTTTATCATCATAATATAAATCCTTAGGACAGGTCACGATCTGTCCCTACACGGGACGGGCATGCCCGTCCCCTACTATTTTGTTTTCTTATTCCCTAATCCTATGTATGTCCGCACCGAGTCCGGAGAGCTTCTCGTCTATTCGCTCGTAGCCCCTGTCAAGATGGTACACGCGCGATATTTCTGTCTCTCCGTTTGCAATGAGTCCTGCCAGGACAAGCGCCGCACTTGCCCTGAGATCAGATGCCATCAACGGCGCACCGCTCAAGGCGGTTCCTCCCTTAACGATGACGCGTGCTCCTTCACGGATGATACTTGCTCCCATCCTTAATAGCTCGCTAACATGCATGAATCTATCAGGGTATATTCTCTCGCTTATGACACTTATGCCGTCAGCCGCGAGCATCAATGTCATCATCTGTGCCTGCATGTCTGACGGGAAACCGGGGTAGGGCATGGTCGTAAGATCTACCGCTCTGAGTTTCTCCGGCGCTTTTATCCTTATAGCACTGTTCTCTTTCGTGATTCCGACTCCTGCCTCCTCCAGCTTATCAACCAGCGCCTGAATATGCTCAAATACGGCTCCTTCAATGAGGACGTCATCTCCCGCCACAGCGCCGGCGATCATATACGTTCCTGCTTCTATCCTGTCCGGTATAATCCTATGTTCTGCCGGTTTCAGTTCTCTTACACCTTCGATTCTGACCATATGGGTTCCTGCTCCCCGGATTCTCGCCCCCATTTTGTTCAGGAATTCTGCCAGGTCAACTATCTCAGGCTCACATGCCGCATTTTCGATGGTGGTTATACCTTTTGCCAGAGTTGCCGCCATCATAACGTTTGCGGTTCCCAGCACTGTGGAGCCAAACGGTCCGCCGAGAAAGATGTCTGTCCCATGTAGTTCCTCTGCTTCTGCAAGGACGTAGCCCTGCTCAATTGCAATGCGGGCACCGAGTTTCCTTAATCCTTTAATGTGCAAGTCAATCGGGCGCAGACCAATTACGCAGCCTCCGGGATGGGACACATCTGCTTTCCCAAATCTTGCCAGCAGGGGCCCGAGCACACATATCGAAGCTCTCATAGTACTGACCAGTTCATAGGGAGCAATGTGTTTATTCACTCTGGAGGTGTCCACTGCTACTTCACCGTTGTCGTTTTGCTTTATCCGCGCGCCCAGGGAGCTTAAAATTTTCAACATTGTGCCGATATCCCGAAGGTTGGGCACGTTTTTGATCGTGGACACTCCCGGAGCGAGAAGTGTCGCGGCAAGAATTGGGAGGGATGAGTTTTTTGCCCCGCCCACCTTAACGCTCCCCGTTAGCCTGTTTCCACCTTTGATGACTATCTTATCCATTTTTAATTACTGTCCACTGATCACTGCCCACTATTTCCGTGCAGTAATAACCCGTTCAATCCCGTTATAGTCCTTCGTTATTTCTATGGATTTGAAATACTTTCCGAAAATGTGACATACAGATTGTGCCTGGTCAAAACCCACCTCAACTGCAACGTACCCTCCGGTCTTGAGCAGTTCCCTGCATTCCCTCGCAATGACACGGTAGAATGTGAGACCGTCTTCTCCTCCGTCAAAGGCTATACCCGGTTCGAATTTGCGAACTTCTCTGGGAAGACTCCTGATTTCGCCGCGCCGCACGTAAGGCGGATTGGAAACGACGAAGTCGAAATTCCTCTCCTTCGTGAGCGGGCAAAACATATCGCCGCACAGGAAACCGATGCGCCGGTCAACTTCGTTGCGGGCGGCATTTTCTCCCGATATTTCCAATGCCTCCGGCGAAATATCAGTTGCAAAGACACGGGAAACCGAGTACTTCGCCAAAGACACAGCTATGTTCCCGCATCCGGTGCCTACATCCAGAATCTTGCCCTGTCCATTGAGTTTTGAAAGAACTTTTTCTACCAGGGTTTCCGTCTCCGGGCGTGGTATCATTACTTCTCCGGTGACCGCAAATGGCAGAGACATAAATTCAGCTTCCCCAGTGAGGTAGGCGGGCGGAGTGTGCCTGCATCGTTTTTCCACAAGATTCATAAATGAGTCTTGAGAATCCCTGTCGATTTCCTCAGCGGGGCAAATGAGCAGATCAAACCGCTTTTTCCCAAGGACATGTTCAAGAAGTTTTTCCGCCTCGCGCCGGGGGGGGGCCACACCTGCTTTCGCAAGCCTGACTTCTGCTGAACTGACTGCCTCTCTGATTTTCATTTAGTGGCCTTCTTCAACAAATATTACATGTCATTCTGAGCGCAGCGAAGAATCTCTGGAGATTCTTCGTCGTTTCACTCCTCAGAATGACAAACTATAAATAAGATAACTCAATTATGAAACACTGCACTCAGATTTCAGACAATGCCGCGAAGAGCTTTTCCAAATCGCCCTTGATTATACTTTCCAGCTTATGAAGTGTGATATTAATGCGGTGGTCCGTCACCCTGTTCTGGGGAAAATTGTAGGTTCTGATTTTTTCGCTTCTGTCCCCTGTCTTTACCTGGGAACTTCTGTCCTTTGCTATTTCTCTTTCTTTCTCCTCTCTAAAATGGTCAGCAAGGCGCGCTTGCAGTACTCTCATCCCTTTCGTACGGTTCTTGTGTTGAGACCGTTCGTCTTGACACTGCACGGTTATTCCCGTCGGGAGATGAGTAATGCGAATGGCGGAATCCGTTACGTTTACATGCTGTCCGCCTGCTCCTGAGGCTCTGAACGTGTCTACCCTCAAATCTTTCGGGTCAATGCTTACCTGTATTTCTTCCGTCTCGGGGAGAACGGCAACCGTTACCGTTGAAGTGTGAATCCTTCCCGACGATTCTGTCTGCGGTACTCGCTGAACTCTATGAACTCCTCCCTCATGCCGCATAAGAGCGTAGGTGTCTTTTCCTTCAAGTCCGAATACCACTTCTTTGAGTCCGCCCATTTCACTGCCGTGACAGTCTATCAGTTCCTTTTTCCATCCCTTGTTTTCTGCAAACCGGGAGTACATTTCAAACAAATCTCTGGCGAAAAGAGCGGCTTCGTCACCGCCGGCGCCGGCTCTTATTTCCACGATGACTCCCTTTGCCTGACTGGTTCCCGGCTGCTTCTCTCGCGCCGTCAGCATGGAGGAAAGTTCCTTCTTGATTACCTCTAAGCGCTTGCCTCCTTCCGATAGTTCTTCTTTTGCCAGTTCAGATAGGTCTCCGTCTTCTTGTTCTTTTAATATCTCTTCCGCATCCTTGATTTGTTTCTCAACCTCGAGCAGTTCATCGAATCTGGTGATAATGGGAGCAAGCTCCTTGATTCTGCGAGCATGTTTCTGATACTTCTCGCCGTGTCCTCCCCCAACTGCCAATTCCTGCAACAGGCTGTCATATTCCTTTTTTAATTGATGGACTTTTTCAATCATATCAAAAAATAGTGGCCAGTAGTCAGTGGTTAGTGGTTAGCAGACAGTAATCTTTTGTAACTGATCACTGATCACTGTCTTGTATTCCGTATTTCTTCTTGAATTTGTCGATTCGCCGTGCTGTATCAACAAGCTTCTGCTTGCCGGTAAAGAACGGGTGGCACTTCGAACATATTTCCACTCTCAGATTCTGTTTTGTGCTCCTGGTGTGGATAACCTCCCCGCAGGCACAGGCAATCGTGGTTTCCTTATATTCAGGATGTATTTCTTTTTTCACGTTTTTTCACCTCCCTCAGAAATAGGCTGTAGGTAGATAGGCTGAAGCAAGCACACGGCAACATCATCTGTTTTTCCTAACAGCCTTCAGCCTATCCACCTGAGTAGTTACTTTTATACTACTATGTATTCAGTGAGTCAAGAAATTCAGCGTTGTTTTTAGTCTGTTTCATCTTATTTATCAGCAGTTCTATCACTTCGGCAATGTCGAGTCCCGCAAGACCCTTGCGCAGCAGCCAGATGCGGCTCAGAGTTTTTTTCGGCAGGAGTAATTCCTCTTTTCTCGTTGCCGAGCGTTCGATATCAATAGCGGGGAAAAGCCGCTTGTCCACAAGACGTCTGTCAAGATGAATTTCCATGTTGCCTGTTGCTTTGAATTCTTCAAAGATAACGTCGTCCATCCGGCTCCCGGTATCGATGAGAGCAGTGGCTATTATAGTCAGGCTTCCTCCCTCTTCTATGTTCCTTGCAGCTCCGAAGAATCTCTTCGGTTTTGTCAGGGCATTGGAGTCAACCCCTCCGGACAGGATCTTACCGCTGTGCGGTGTTACCACGTTGTGCGCGCGGGCAAGCCGTGTCAGGCTGTCCAGGAGAATTATTACGTCCTTGCCGCATTCAACCTGCCGTTTTGCTCTTTCTATGACGACGTTCGCTACCTGAACGTGCCTTTCCGCCGGCTCATCGAAAGTAGAGCTGATTACCTCTCCCTTCACTGAGCGCTGCATGTCGGTAACCTCTTCGGGTCGTTCGTGGATGAGAAGCACAATCAGGTGTGCTTCCGGATGATTGGCTGTGATGCTGTTTGCGATTTTCTGGAGTAGTACGGTCTTGCCTGCTCGCGGCGGGGATACTATCAGTCCTCTCTGCCCTTTTCCGATGGGAGACACAAGGTCCATGATACGCATTGAAATCTCTTGCTGGTCCGCTTCAAGTATGAGGTGTTCGTCCGGGAACATCGGAGTGAGGTCCTCAAAAGCCACTTTCTCCGAAGATTTGACCGGATCTTCATGATTTACGGCTTCCACCTTGAGCAAGGCGAAGTAGCGTTCCGTTTCTTTTGGCGGTCTTATCTGTCCTGAAATGACATCTCCTGTCCTGAGGTTGAATTTTCTTATCTGCGAGGGCGATATGTATATGTCATCAGGTCCAGGCAGGTAGTTGTAGTTTGGGGAACGCAGAAATCCGAAGCCGTCTTCCAGTACTTCCAGAATTCCTTCTCCGAAAATGGCGCCGTTTTTCTCAATTTGAGCCTGCAATATCTTGAAAAGCAGGTCCTGCTTTTTTAATCCGCTCACAGAATTGAGCCTGAGTTTTTCGGCGTGTTTTTGTAACTGCGCAACGGTCATCTTCTTGAGTTCTGCAACGTTCATTTCATTTCCTCCCATATTT
>JAUVJM010000062.1 GCA_030596585.1 bacterium | reverse complement strand
TTAGTCCCGAAGAATGATCCAAGTCTTCTGTTTACAGGCGCAGGAATGAATCAGTTCAAAGAGCTTTTCTCCGGCAGGGGCAGCTCCCGTTTGAAGCGGGCAGTTACGTGCCAGAGGTGCCTGAGAGCTACCGACATAGAGAATGTTGGCAGAACCGGCAAACACCTGACCTTCCTTGAAATGCTGGGCAATTTCTCTTTTGGGGACTATTTCAAGGAAGAAGCCGCCGCGTGGGCATGGGAGTTTATGCTAAATGTCCTCAGACTGCCTGAGGACAAGCTTCTTATAACGGTCTACAAAGATGATGATGAAACCCTCCGGATATGGCAGGAAAAGATAGGCGTCCGGCGTGAGAGAATTTTCCTTCTGGAGGAAGAAGACAATTTCTGGGACATGGGAAAGACCGGCCCGTGCGGGCCATGTTCGGAAATAATAATTGACAGGGGCAAAGAGCATGGCTGCGGGAGGGAATCCTGTGGCCCTGCATGCAGCTGCGACAGGCACCTCGAGCTCTGGAATCTCGTCTTCACCCAATTCAATCGCCTGGAAGACGGCAAGCTTGAACCTCTCCAGCAGAAGAATATCGATACGGGTTTGGGACTTGAAAGAATCGCTTGTGTAATGCAGGGAGTTTCGTCTGTATTCGAGATAGACCTTATTCAACCTATTGTTTCCGAAATCCGAAGTGCAAAGCAGGAAATCGCGGGCACGGGAGATGAACAGGCAGCCCGGGTTATTGCAGACCACATAAGAGCCATAACTTTTTGTATCGCAGACGGGATTATGCCGTCAAATGAGGGAAGAGGTTACGTTCTCAGGAAACTCATCAGGAGAGCCGTCCAACAAGGAAGAACCTTCGGGGAGAAGAAACCGTTTCTGTGCCGGTTAGTTCCTCTCGTAATAAGCAGTATGAGCGGTTTCTATCCGGAGCTGAGCGGCAGAAACAATGACATCGGCGTTATGGTAAAAGCAGAAGAGGAAAGATTCTTCACGGTATTCCAGAGACTGCCGGAACTCGAAGAAAAAATAAGAGAACTTGCAGGGAAAGGGCAAAAGTATCTTCCGGGAGACATTTGCTTCAAGTATTACGATACGTACGGGATTCCGCGGGAGACTATCACGGAACTGGCTCAGTCCATGGGTCTGAAGGCAGACGAGGAAGGTTTTGAGAAAGCGCTTGATTCCCAACGCCGCAGGGCTCGGGATGCGAGCGGCTTTGCTGAATCCCCCCAACCCCCCTTATTAAGGGGGGATAAAGAGGGGGGGAAGACGAAGTTCACCGGATATGAGGAACTGGAGAGTGAAGGCAGGATTGAGACCATTATCCGGGACCGCGCAGAGGTTACGGAAGCGGGAGAAGGAGAAAGTATCAGCGTGATTACCGACCGAACTCCGTTTTACGGCGAAGCCGGCGGACAGACAGGAGATGAGGGCAAAATTACCGGCGGGAAATGGAAAATGAAGGTTGCAGATACGAAAAGAGCCGGGGAGATAATAATACATGAGGGAGTTCTCACCGAGGGAACTCTGGTAAAGGGAGATACGGCAAGACTTTCAGTCAACAGGGAAAGGCGCAAGAGTATCGCCGCCAACCATACAGCTACACATTTGCTTCACTACTCCCTGCGCCGGGTTCTCGGGAAACACGTACGCCAGTGCGGTTCTCTCGTGGGTCCGGATAGACTGCGTTTCGACTTTACTCACACGGGCGCCATCTCCGCAAGAGAACTCTCGGAAATAGAGGAACTTGTCAATAAGCTGATTGTGGAAAATTCCCCTGTTAAAACCCTCGATCTGCCTCTGGAAGAAGCACTGAAGATGGAAGCAATTGCTCTTTTCGATGAGAAATACGGTAAATCCGTCCGGGTGTTAAAAATCGGCAGCTACAGCAGTGAACTATGCGGAGGCACTCACGTCCGTTCCACCGGCGAAATCGGCACTTTCTTCATCGAAAACGAGAGTTCTGCCGCCGCCGGCGTCAGGAGGATTGAGGCAATTTCAGGCTACAATGCCTACTCAGAGGCCAAGAAAGCTAAACTGACACTCTCGGAACTCTCACAGCTCCTGAAAACAACGCCGGCAGACGTAGTTACCAGAGTGGAAGGACTACTGGAAACAACACGCGCTCTTCAGAAAAAACTGGAAGCTATGCGGGTGAAAGAAGCTGTCTCCGGAATTGAGGATTACGTGTCGCAGGCAAGAACAGTCGGCGGCATCAAGGTCTTTGCCCATATACAGGAGAGTCTGTCCCGGGACGGGCTGCGTCAGCTTGTTGATGAACTGAAAGCAAAAATGGAATCCGGAATTGTTGTCCTGGGAGCGGGATTCGATGGAAAAGTATGTCTCCTTACGGGAGTTACCAATGATCTGGTGAAACAAGGGTGGCATGCGGGAAAACTGATTAAGGAAATAGCCTCCATAGTTGAAGGAAGCGGCGGCGGCAAGGCCGGTTTCGCTCAAGCTGGCGGAAAAAACATGAACAGACTGAAGGAAGCTATTGAAGCCGTTCCGAAAATCATTAAAAAACAGACAACAGACAACAGACTAAAAGCCAAAAAGTCTGAGGGCTTGTAAATATTCGGTGAACCGTGTAAACCTTTACTGTTCGAGCTTGTCGAGAACCTGTGTCGAGACCTCAGCTTCTCGATGCGCTTCCGCTTACTCGAAGAATAAACAGTTTAGTGTTCGAGCTTGTCGAGAACTACGCATTTATGACACACAGTCCACCGAATATTTACAAGGCTGAAAACTGAGGGCTATGCCGTGAGCAGAATATTAGCACTGGATGTGGGAACGAAGAGAATAGGTATTGCCGTAAGTGATGAGATAGAGCTGACTGCGCAGGGCGTGGACGTTCTCACCAGAGCCGGCAGGAACAGGGATTTCGCCAGAATGAGAGAAATCATCGAAAAGTATTCGCCCAGTCTCCTGGTTGTCGGAATGCCCCTGAACATGGACGGAACGTTGGGGGAAAGCGCCAGACAGGCATTAGCTTTTGCCGATTCCCTGAAAGACGAATTCGGAATACCTGTGGAAACCTGGGACGAAAGACTGACTACGGTATCTTCCGAGAAAGTGCTGATTGAGGCAGATGTTTCGAGGCAGAAAAGGAAAAAGGTCATCGACAAGGTAGCGGCAACTCTGATTCTGCAAAGTTTCATGGACTCCCGGAGAGAATAAAGTGGAAAAAGAGAGACTCGGTAAGATATGTGAACTCGTCATTGGATTTTACAGAGTAAAGGAGAAGTTTGGAAAGGAATTCAAATACTACCGGAAGCAGGGAAAGTTCAACTTCAAAGCCATAGATGAAATGGAAGTGGACCTCTACAATCTGAAAAACAAAACTCATGCTGCATTTCGGAACGACGTCGAATCAAGCGGAGGAATTCTCGAAAGGGAAGACCTCTTTGATCTTATAATCGGCTCGATTTTTCACGAAGCTCTCCATCTGAAAGAATACGTATATGCCCTCCAGAGTTACGAAGCCAGATATATGTCGTTTGCGGACAAGAAAAAAAATGGGCGAATTGACAGCATCCAGGACGATTTCCTCAAATACAGCCGGGAAATAGTCAAAGAGGCTAAGGAAAATCTGCCCAGAAAGACGACCGAACTGAAGAGCCTTCTTGAAGATGCGCTTTCACTGATGGAAGGCACACTGAAGAAATACCGGACCAGCAGAAGACTTATGAGAATTTTGTACCTGGAAAGAGAACTTCTCAACAGTATCTATGGAGAAAACGGACTGGAATACGTGTACGAAATCATGTATAAAGGCAGCGCCATGGAAGGTTACTTCCGCGTCGGGGCAAGTTTCCTTAAAGGCGGCTTTCATGATTTCGCCATAAGAGCCTTCGGGGAAGCTCTGAGTGCCGATAGCAAGAATGACCGGGAAAATGAATTACTCCAGGAGATTAAGAAAAAATGTCAATTCCTCCAGAAAAAGAAGCCGGAAGATGCGAGAGTGCAAAAGATTCTGGCAAGGATAGGCTAAGGGCTTGCGAAAGAGTAAGATTGACTTTTGCCGGAGGCAATTTTGGAGCGAGACAAGGAGCGAAGAGTGCCGCGTAGCCTAATTCCTTTTTTTGCCTCTGTGTTTATCCGGGTGGTCGGGAGAACGATGAAAGTCAAATCGGTGGGTGAAGACAATGTGAAGAAGGCAAGAAAAAAGAGAGAAAATGTCATCTACGCTTGCTGGCACAACAGAATGCTGCTCTCGATATACACACTTCGCAATCAGGGAGTGTGCGCAATGGTCAGCCGCAGCCGCGACGGTGAGCTCATCAGCCGCACCATGAAGCGGCTGGGATTCAAGCTGGTTCGCGGGTCAAGTTCGAACGGCGGGAGTTCAGCTCTGCGCAGCCTCTCAAAAAAACTGGAAAACGGGGCGGATGCCGCAATTACTCCCGACGGACCTCGCGGTCCGCGATACCTGGCGCAGATGGGCATTATCCACCTGGCTCAGAAAAGCGGGCAGCCCGTCGTGCCCATAACCTATTCAGCAAGCAGGAAATGGGTTCTCAAGACCTGGGATAGATTCTTGGTTCCCTGCCCGTTCGCCAGGGCAGTATTTATCTACGGGGACCCCGTCGAAGTCAACGGGAACTCAAACCTCGAGGACAAGAGACTGGAGCTTGAGCAGAAACTCATGGCAATTACCGGGAAAGCAGACGCATATTATAGTGATTAGTGACGCTCTCAGTTTAAAATGTCATTCCGCACTTGATGCGGAATCCAGGATTCCAGCAAGAATGCGGCGTTCTCTGGATTCCCGTTTTCACGGGAATGACAAGCATAAACATGTCCTCCGGCTTGACCGGGGGAAAGAAGAAGGTTTTGACATTACCTTCACAGTTACAGGGAGGATAAATAATGGACATTGATTTCTTGAAACAGTTAGTAGCAACACCGAGTCCGTCGGGGTTTGAGCAGCCGGTTCAGGAGCTCGTCAGGAGAAAACTCAGGGACTTCGCGGATGAGTTGAAAACCGACGTTCACGGAAACGTCATCGCAGTCAAGAATCCTGAAGGCAAACCAAGGGTAATGATTGCGGCACACTGCGACGAAGTCGGATTCATGGTGAAACACATTACCGAGGAAGGATACATCTATTTTGCGCCTGTGGGAGGGGTGGACGCAAATCTGGTCCAGGGACAGCATGTCGAGATTCACACGGCAAAAGGCGCGGTGCCCGGTGTGGTCGGGTCAAAACCCATCCACCTGATGGAGGAAGAAGACAAAAAAAGAAAACAGGAAATTCACAAATTCTGGATTGATGTCGGCGCCGGCAAAAAAAAGGAACTGGAGGGTATAGTCAACATCGGAGATACTATCACCTTTCAGGGAAGGTTTAATGCCCTTCGAAACAAACTGGTTACGAGCCGCAGTTTCGATGATAAAGCAGGAGTCTTTGTGCTGACGGAAATAGTCAAGGAGCTGGCAAAGAAAAAATTCGAAGCAGGTATCTTCGCCGTTTCCACAGTTCAGGAAGAAGTCGGACTCCGCGGAGCCACAACAAGCGCATACGCTGTGAAGCCCGATATAGGAATTGCTATTGACGTTGAGTTCAGTTCGGATTATCCTGATATCGATAAGAAAAGGGTCGGAGACGTTTCGCTGGGCAAAGGGCCGGTACTATGCCGGGGAGCAAACACAAACCCGGTTCTTGGAGAACTGCTCATCAAGACAGCCAGGGAAAAAAGGATTCCGCATCAACTCTCGGGCGCACCCCGGGCAACAGGGACAGACGCAAACGTGATGCAATTAACGAGAACAGGAGTTGCCACCGCCGTCGTTGGCTTGCCAAACCGTTATATGCACACGCCTGTGGAGGTTGTTTCTCTGCGAGATATGGAAAATGCGGTGAAATTGCTGGTATCTTTCATCCTGAATCTAAAAAAAGACATCAACCTTATCCCGGGATGAAATTATCCACAGCGATATTAATTTTTGCGTATGCCTATTCTGTCATTCTGAGCGCAGCGAAGAATCTCAGGGTGACAGGGACACACAGTTATTTATGTCGCTGTGTACAAATGATGAGAACATAAAAAAATGGTGTCTGTTTTGCAGAAACGCCTTCCCAGCTGGTTCAAACAGAGAATCAGGGCAGACGGCGGTCTGGACAGGGTCTTGTCTGTGCTCGATAGGTACAGACTTAACACCGTCTGTGAAAGCGCATCCTGTCCTAACCGGGGATATTGCTACAGCAAAGGGACTGCTACCTTCATGATACTGGGAAACACCTGCACCAGAAACTGCCGCTTCTGTGCAGTGGGGAAAGGCAAACCGCAGCCGGTAGATGATGAAGAACCGGCGCGTATCGGTCTCGCAGTAAAGGAGTTGGGCTTGAAATACGTAGTCGTAACTTCCGTAACGCGTGATGACCTCGCTGACGGCGGGGCGGGTCAATTCGCCGAGACCGTCCGTCAGCTAAAGGCCGCAGAGCCGGAAGTAACCGTGGAATTGCTGATTCCCGATTTCCGGGGGGAAGAAGAACCTTTTAGAACCGTAATGGATGCTCACCCCGACGTGGTAGGACACAACATCGAGACCATCTCACGGTTGTATTCTTCCGTGAGACCGCAGGCTGTGTACAAAATGTCCGTTGAATCACTGAGATACCTCAAATCGCTGAATTCAGCCGTCCTGACGAAATCCGGGCTGATGCTCGGATTGGGGGAAACGCCGGATGAAGTGGAGAGCGCCTTTGCTGACCTCTCAGGAACCGCTTGCGACATACTGACCATGGGGCAGTATCTGCAGCCATCACCCGGACATCTGCCTGTCACGGAATACGTTGCGCCGCAGGAATTCGGGAAATACCGGACGAGTGCCCTTGCCCACGGTTTCAGAGCAGTTGCCTCAAGCCCGCTGGTACGCAGCTCGTATGATGCAGAAGAACTTTTCAAACAAGCAAAAAGTCATTCCCCGGCTTGATCGGGGGAAAGAAGAGAGATTTGACAATACCCATCTCCTAAAAAGGACAAAACTAATGAGTTCGCTAACTATAAGAAAATACGGGGACCCTGTGCTGAGAGAGAAATGCCAAGCTGTGAGCGAGGTTACCGATTCCGTCAGGCAGCTGATAAACGACATGGCAGAAACGATGCACGAAGTTAGAGGAAGAGTCGGACTTTCGGCTCCCCAGGTCGGCGTAAGCGAGAGGGTTGTTGTTGTGGATGCCGGCAGCGGACTGATTGCTCTTGTAAATCCCGAAATCGTATCCACAGAAGGGAAAGAAACCGGACCGGAAGGATGTTTAAGCATTCCGGATGTTTACGTTGATGTCAAACGGGCAGCCAAAATCGTCGTAGAAGGGCTTGATAAGAACGGAAAGCACGTGACACTGCCCCTCGATGGACTGGCCGCGCGGGCAATGCAGCAGGAGATTGACCATCTCAATGGTATTCTCATAATTGACTATCTGAGTCTCGCGAAAAGGCAGCTTATTAAGAGAAAGCTTTCAGTTATTAGTTCTCAGTCTGAGTAGTATTTGTAGTTGCCGAGCTCCGAAGGCTTTCGGAGCTTTGCAGCTACAAACCATTAACAAAGGAGAGAAAAGTCATGCTTGCAGAAGTTATGGGAGAGGATCTGGTAATAGCTGAACTCAAATCAAAAGAGAAAGAAGACGCCGTCAGGGAGATGGCTCTCAAGCTCAAACAGGCAGGAGTGATTAAAGACGAGAATGCATTTATAGGGGCAATAATTGATAGGGAGAAAATCGAAAGCACCGCTGTCGGAGAAGGAATTGCCATACCGCATGCCCGTTCGGATACGGTGGATGGACTGGCTGTTGTTCTTGCCAGATGCGAAGAAGGAATTAATTTTGAATCTGTGGACGGTAAACCGGTCCGTTTAGTGTTTATGATTGCCTGCGCTCCGGAAATCACAAAAGGATACCTTCAGATACTGGCAAGGATTGCGAGGCTCTGCAAGAACGAGAAGATGAAAAACGCCCTTATGAAAGCCAGAGACGGCAAGGAGGTAATGGGACTCATAAAAAGTTTTGATGCCGGCTCCGGAACGCTTGAAGAAGTAAAATTGAAGAAAGGCAGAACAGTCTAC
>JAUVJM010000152.1 GCA_030596585.1 bacterium | reverse complement strand
TTGTCCTCAGTTCTTTTCTGCTTATTGTCCTGCCGAGCTTCCGGAACGTTTTTCCCCGGACCCGTCTCTTAAGTTCAGGGCGGCGCATGGCGGGAGAAATCAACCGGCTTTACCATGAAACCGTATTCACCGGTCGGAATGGCCGTCTTTGTTTCGCTCTTGAGAGGGGCGAGTACTGGTCGGATAGGGAAGTGCCGGAGGGCGGGACGGATGACCGGAGGATAGAGCCGGAGAAACTGCTGCCGGGAGTGAGCTTTCGGGATATTTCTGTGGCTGGCAGGAAAATGGTTGAGGGCGAAGCACACATTGATTTCTCCCCGTGCGGGTTGGTCGAGTCTTCCGTTATTCACCTTGTCAATTCCGACGGAGATGAGATTTCCATAATGATCAATCCGTTCACGGGAAAGGTGGAGATTCGTGACGGCTATGTTGAGGAGATTGGGTATCAAGAATTGTAGTCGCAGACGCTCTTCCGGTTTCACTTTGCTGGAAGTGATGGTTGCCATTGGTATACTCGCGATAGGGCTTGTGATTCTCCTTGAGGCACATGTCATGAATATGAGGTTAGCGGGATACTGCGGGATCAAAACCAGGGCTGTGCTCCTGGCTGAGAAGAAAATGGCGGAACTTGAGTCGCGAAAGGTGAGTCCTGCCGGTGAGAGAAAGGGATGTTTTGAGGGAGCAGATAGCAGCTTTACTTGGAAAGAACTAATAACTCCTGTTGTTGTAGGAAATCAGGTATTGACGGGAATTTCGAGAGCCGAGGTTGTTGTTTCGTGGGATGGGGGACAGCGGGAGGAAAATGTCAGCCTTGTCACTTATGTCGTTCACTAAATCTATACACAACGATGTAGGTTTTGTGCATCGCTGTCACCCTGAGCGGAGCGAAGGGTCTCCCGGTTTTACACTTGTAGAGATTCTTCTGGCTGTTGCTGTTCTCGGAATCATTGTGGTTATAGTTTACGGTTCCCTGTGGGCGGTGACCCGGACGGTCGGTGATGCAAGGGAGAGAATGGAGTTGTATCAGACAGCAAGAGGTCTCCTCTGGAGGATGTCCGGTGAGTTGAGCAGCGCTTTTGTGAGTGAGGAAATGGATTTCGTGGCGGTCAAGAGCGATAAGCCTAACAGTACGGATACATGCCGCCTGTCTTTCAGTTCAACCACCGGCGGTTTTGGACAGGATGGGAAGGATATCGGCAGGATTGAATATTATCTTTCTGAAGGAATTCTCTACAAGGTGGTGGACGGTAAGACTTTCCCTGTTGTTAAGGACGTGGATAGTTTCAGCCTTAGATATTTTGATGGAGCGCAGTGGCGGGAGAACTGGGATTCAAAGCCCGGTGGCAAACTTCCTGAAACGGTGGAAATGAATCTGGAGTTGGAAGGGGAGATATTTTCGACCGCTGTTTCAATTCCGCTTGCCGAAGGGGCAGGGGTAGGAGTTGTCAGATGAATCAGGATGGAATCGCCCTTATTTTTTCTCTTGTGGTTGTGGCACTGCTTTCAATCCTCGTGATAGAGTTCAGTTTCTTATCAAGGGTGGATGCGAATATAGTCGGAAATTGGGAAAATGAGCGCCGTGCATATTACCTGGCAAAAGGCGGAGTCAGTTTTGGAACATATCTCCTGAAGAGGGATAAGCCCGGAATTGACTGCTATCTTGACGATTGGGCAAAAGCAATTCCTCCTCTTCCTGTAGGTGAGGGGGTTATTACGTTCGAAGTCAGTGATGAAGATGGGAAAATAGATATCAACAGTCTAATTGGTAAGAACGGCAAGTTGAATGTGGAGCTTTCAAAAGTAATCGAAAGGTTGTTCGGGCTTTATGATATTGATTCAGAGGTGCTTTCTTCTCTTCTGGACTATCTGGGCGTGGATTCAGGCGAAGCGTCCGTGGAGTCGGATGAGCAGGGAAACGGACATTTCGACACGAAGGGGGAATTGGCAGGTTTTCCTGGGATAGATGCCTGTGAGGATTTTTTGACTGTCTATTCTTCGGGGAAAATAAACATAAACACCGCAGGGGCTTCTGTACTTGAGTCTCTATCTGCCGGAATAGATGAAGGAGTCGCTGAGGCAATAATTGACTATCGCACGAAGACGCCTTTCAGGAATGTGGCTCAGCTTGTGGCGGTTCCCGGCGTAACGCCCCGGATGCTTAACGACGTGAAGAAGGTTGCGGCAGTCAAAAGCAGTTTTTTTACCGTGAAATCCACCGGTTCGGTCAACGAATTGCACAGAACGGTGGTTGCCGTTATTGAGAGGACAAAAAAGGGCTTAAATATAGTCTATTTTAATTCGGGGACATAGTACTTAATTCTCCCTGTGCTCCGGTATTCTATAGTAATTAAGTACTATGTCCCCGAATTGAATATTCCATAAGCTTTTAGTGTTTCCTTCCTTCCACCCCTTTATAATTTCAAAAGCCTCTTCTACGAGCTTGAGGACTTTTTCTTCCCCTCTATTAGTTCGACCCCAGATAGTTTTCAATTTCAAAACGGCT
>JAUVJM010000099.1 GCA_030596585.1 bacterium | reverse complement strand
TGGTTTGATATTCTCTGGCGAGTTTCCTCAGCACGGGCACACGAATACCGAGAAATTTATCTCCTTCTCCATACTCTCCCGCGCCTGTCTTAAAATACCTTTGGGCAACCTCTGCGTTTTTCTTATCAGCAAACTTCCTTAGCCTGGATTGAATTACGGAAACGTTCATATTTCAGAGACACACTATCTCTTTTTTGCCGCTGTTACCGTGTTCCTCAAAAGGCTTGCAGTGGTAACGGGACCGACTCCTCCCGGGACTGGAGTAATCCAGCCTGCTCTTTTCTTTGCTTCTTCGAACTCAACGTCACCCAGGAGTTTGCCATCTACGCGGTTTATCCCCACGTCAATGACTATAGCTCCATCTCTAATCCATTCGCCCTTAACCAGGTTAGCTTTCCCGACAGCCACAATCAAAATTTCAGCCCTTTTCACATGCTCAGGCAAAGCGCCCCTTTCCCCGGTGCCTATATGGCAAATACAGGTAGTGGCAAACTTGTTCACGAGAAGAAGAGCAACGGGCTTTCCTACAATATCGGAATGTCCCACCATAACAACTTCCTTGCCGTAGAGTTCAACCCCTGTACTCTCAATCAATTCCACGACCGCCGCCGCGGTGCAGGGCAGAAGCCTGGGTTTCCCGTAAGTTATCCAGCCCAGATTCGCAGGGTTCACACCCTCAACATCTTTCCCCACGTCAATCGCAGACTGCACATCCACCGGCTCTATTCCCTGAGGAAGAGGCAGCTGCACGATGATTCCGGTCACAGCCTCATCCTGATTGAGCTTTTGAATCTCTCCAACAATCCCTTCTCTGCTTAAGCCGGCATCCAGAGTTCTCAGTTCGTAGTTTATACCCAGTTTCTCACAGTTCTTCTTCTGAGCATTCACATAGACAGCCGAGGCTTCATTCTCACCGACCTGAACCGCAGTGAGCTTGGGCGAAATCCCCTCACTCTTGAGTTTCTCTACCTCTACCATCAATTCTTCTTTTATCTTTGCCGCAATACCTTTCCCGTCAATTATTTTTGCTTCCATCGTCAATCCCCCTATCTGTTAGTGTAATGGGGTCAAGTCTTGCATTCGAGCATCTTCATGCAGAGCGTACGGCATAAAGCCGTCCCCATCGTAGACACTGTGTCACACATCGCCCAATTCCCCATAGTATACTCTCTCTATTTCCCCGCTTTTGTGCGGACCGATGATGGCAAGATTCATCCCATTTCCTCTAAAGAGACTGCAAGCCACCCGGCGGACATCATCAACCGATACCCTCTTGATTCCCTCCATAATCTCCTCAATCGCCGGAACCCTGCCCAGCCCGAGTTTACTCTCCCCAAGCCACAGCATCCTGTGCGAGGTATCCTCCATCGAGAGCAGAATCTGCCCCCGCACGAATTCTTTTGCCTGCACGAGTTCTTTTTTGAGAACATTCTTCTTCCTGAGTTTCCTTGTTTCCGCGATAATGACCCTGAGCGCATCGGATATGCGCCGGGAATCAATCCCTCCGGAGATTTCAAATACGCCCGCATCAACGAATTTGTGCGTGGAGGAACTGATACTATACGCAAGTCCTCTCTTCTCCCTGACTTCTTCGAAGAGACGGGAACTCATATTCCCCCCCAGAATGACATTCAAAACACCGAGTGCGTAGCGATCAGGATGTCTGTAGGAAATGCCCCTGACACCAAGACAGATGTGAGTTTGCTCCGTCTTCTTTTCCTCAACAATCAGCCGCGGTTTTGTCTGCTTTCCCCTTAAACCCGGAGGTTTGCTCCTCTCCGAAACAGGAATTTTCGAAAAGCGCGCAGAAACTTCTTTAACTATCATCCCATGGTCGAGTCTCCCAGCCGCCGCCACGATTATATTGCCGGGTTTGTAAAAAGCTCTCTTGTATTCAAAAATGTCTTTTCTCGTCAGGGAATTTACGGTCTCCACTGTCCCGGCAACGTCACGCCCGAGAGCATGCTTCCCCCATATCAGCCTATCAAAGAGAACATGGACATACTGCATTGGGAGATCTCTCTGCCGGCTTATCTCCTCTTTTATTACACCACGCTCTCTTTCCACATCTTCCTTCTTGAGAAGAGGATGAAAAACCATATCCGTCAACACATCCAGGCAAAGTCCCTCTTTTCCGCTCACCGCCCTTGCAAAATAGCACGTGCATTCCTCACTCGTGAAACCATTGAGACTGCCGCCGGAACCCTCGATATCCTCTCTTATTTTCCTGCCGCTTCTCTTTTCGGAGCCCTTGAACAGGAGATGCTCAAGGAAATGCGAAACGCCGCTGTTCTTCTCATTCTCATACCTGCTTCCGACACCTATCCATACCCCGAGACTGACGGAATCCATCCCAGGCATCCGAAAACTGATAACCCCTATACCGTTATTAAGAATCGTTTCCTTGTACATTTTCACCTCTTCTGTGCAGCTACAACTCTGTGACACACTTTGTTTGTCATTCCCGCCCCGTATCAAGTACGGGGTAAACTGCAGCGGGAATCCAGACTGTAACTATGGATTCTGGATTGCCCGGTCAAGCCGGGCAATGACAGGAATTTATATCACAATGCAGCTACAGTAGTCTCTTAAATAACCCCAGTATACCCTGTTTCCACGCGACGCGGTGAGTCAGCCCTGATGCTTCGCTGTCCTCATAATGCTCGAGGTACCACCGGTAGGATTCTATCAAAGCCTCCGCATTGCTGTGTTCGGGTGACCAGCCAAGCCCGTTTACCGCTCTTTCTATAGAGACAAAAGAATCCTTATCCGCAGTTCCGTAAACCCATTTGTACAGCGGTGAGATTCGCATTGTCCAGAAAAGTTCGAGCAAAGGCTTCACCGCCCAGGCTGGCGTGCACATAATGCGAGCGCCGGTGCCGGCAAATTCGCACAGAGCGCCCAGGTCCTCAAGCACAGTCCCGAATTCCTTCGCTCCAACATTGAATGCATCGTTGACTTTATCCTCCGGCAAAGTCAGCGTAAGATAAATTGCATCCACCAAATCTCCAACTTCAAGCAGTTGGTAGCGATTGGTCCCGTCTCCTATTATCGGAATCCTCTTCCCGGATTTAATCCAATCGTAGAGTATCTGGAAAACCCCAAGCCTGCCGGTCCCCACAAAGGTCTTGGGACGGACAACAGGAACGCACAGACCTTTTTGCCGGTACTCTTCACACAGCCTCTCCGCTTCAATCTTCGATTCCCCGTACGGACCCACGCCGACGAGCGGGTCTTTTTCATATATAGGATGTTTTTCCGGAACTCCATAGACAGCAGTTGAGGAAACGCAAACAACTCTCCCTATCCCGCACTCTTTAGCGGCTGAGAGAACGTTCCTGGCTCCATCAACATTTGTGCTGAAAATATCCTTTTTGCTCCACAAAGGCAAAGCCGCCGCCGCGTGAACAACCAAATCGGCGCCGGCAAGTGCTTTCTTCAACTCACCGGGATCACGGACATCAACTCTTACATATCGTACCCCGCCAGGATACTCTGCCTCGTCAATGGGTGCAATATCAAGGACTATAATCTCATCGAACTTATCGGCAAGCTTCCTGCAAAGATGATACCCCAGAAAACCTGCTCCGCCGGTTATTGCAAGTGTCATTTTCCCATTTATCCTATATAACGATATTGACGAGCTTTTTCGGGACTACGACGACCCTTTTCACTTCCCTGCTACCGAGAAGCTCCCTGATGCGTTCATCCTCAAGAGCAATTTTCTTCAGCTCCTCCTCGGACGAATCAGCAGGCACCGTCAACTTCTTTCTTAATTTCCCGTTAACCTGGACAATTAAGGTAATTTCTTCTTCCTCTATCATTTTCTCATCATAGGAAGGCCACCTGTTTCCGAATACGCTTCCCTCGTTTCCCGTCATCTCCCATAATTCCTCGCCGAGATGCGGCGCAAACGGTGCAAGGAGTAAAATTAGAATGCGAATCGCAGATTGCCAATCCTGCCGGGACACCTGCCCTCTTACCTCAGTCAGATAATTGACATACTCCATCAAGGCGCTTATTGCCGTATTGAAATGGAATCTTTCGATATCCCGTGTAACCTTCCCTATAGTCTTATGCTCAAACCGCAAGAGGCTCCGCAAATCCGAAGTTTCGCCGCTTTCCCCGGTTTCCCGGACAATCTTCCAAACACGTTCCACGAAACGGAAAATACCATTTATCCCTTTATCATTCCAGTCCCCGCCTTCCTCATACGGACCGGTAAACATAAGATACATCCGGAAAGTATCCGAACCGTATTTCTCAACGAACATATCAGGATTGACAACATTACCACGCGATTTTGACATCTTGGCTCCGCGATTCGTAATGGTCCCCTGGTGAACCAGCTTCAGGAAAGGCTCGTCAAAGTTAATTAACTTCAAATCACACAAAACTTTGGTTATGAACCGCGCATAAAGCAGGTGCATTACGGCATGTTCTGCTCCCCCCACATAATGGTCAACGGGAAGCCACTTCTTCACAAGTTCCGAATCGAACGGGCCGCCTTCAAAATCCGGGTTGGGATAGCGGAGATAATACCACGAAGAACACACAAAAGTATCCATCGTGTCAACTTCCCGCCGCGCAGAACCACCGCATTGCGGACACTGCGTCCTGACAAACTCCGGTGCCGTATCCAGCGGTGACCTTCCCTTGTCTCCGGGAAGAAAATCAACTTCTTCAGGCAGACGAACCGGCAGGGAATCTTCCGGCACCGCCACTTCTCCGCACTTCGGGCAATGGACAATCGGTATCGGGACTCCCCAGTAACGCTGACGGGACACCAGCCAGTCACGCAGTTTGTAGTTAACCTTGAACTGCGCCAGTCCCTTTTCTCTC
>JAUVJM010000044.1 GCA_030596585.1 bacterium | reverse complement strand
TCAATGACGGAGTTGTAGAGGACAATGACCTCTCGATCGGCTTCGGCATAAGGGCGATGTTCTAGGGTATTATTACCCTGGAGTGAAGGGAATCGGGCAGGGAGGTGCATTTTCGCCCTGCCCGTTGTCTTGTTACGTGCAGCGGCATAAGTTGTTGTGCCTAACTGTCACCCTGAGCGAAGCGAAGGGTCTCCTTCGTGCTTGTAGATTCTTCGCTGCGCTCAGAATGACAAATTGGGACGGAATAAGTTGAAAATTGCCATTACTGTTTGAATGGGGGAGAAAAGAAAATGGGACACTTGATGTTGGAAGCGGATGTAAGGGAAAAGGCAGGGAAGGGGATTGCGCGGGGATTGCGCAGGGAAGGTATCATCCCAGCTGTACTCTACGGAACTAAAGAGCGGACTGTATCTCTTCAGGTGAAGGAGGAGGATTTTAAGAAGGTCAAGCGGGCAGGAGGAGAACATGTTGTCATAGATCTGAGGGTCGGGCGCTCTGCAACTCCCGCTGTTGTGAAGGAGGAGCAGATTGACCCTGTGTGGGGCAAACTGCTTCACGTTGATTTCTTGAGAGTGAGCCTTACCGAGAAGATGAGATCCATGGTTGCGCTCGGTACGGTCGGGGAATCTGCCGGGGAAAAAGCAGGCGGTATTGTGGAGCATATACTGCGTGAGGTTGAAGTTGAATGCCTGCCGGACAGGATACCGGAGAATATTGAAGTTGACGTGACGAGCCTTGAGATTGGGGACTCGCTCCGTGTGCGGGACGTCACTGTGCCGGAAGCCGTTGAGATAGTGACAGAGTCTGACAGGGTAATTATATCTGTTATTCCACCGCGGGTTCTTGAGGAGGAAGTCGAGAAGGAAGAGGCTGTAGAGCCTGAGCTTGTTGGTGAGAAGGAGAAGACTGAGGAGACGGCAGAAGAAGAGAAGAAATAAAAGAAAGAAAAATAGAGCTTGTAGTACGCCGTAACATAAGTTCTTGTCATTGCCCGGCTTGACCGGGCAATCCAGAATCCATAGCTGTAATCTGGATTCCCGCTCCCCGCCTTCGCGGGGACAAGCTTCGAAGGGAATGACAGAGGGAACGGTTATAACGATGAAATTAGTCGTTGGGTTGGGAAATCCCACTGCAAAATATGAGAAGACGCGGCATAATGCCGGGTTCCGCGTGATTGACAGGTTCTCGGGCTTATCGGGCATTGAGCTGGGAAGCCGGAAGCATTTTTCGGTGTTTGGGAAAGGTGAAGTTAAAGGCGAACGGGTTATTCTGGCAAAGCCTCTTACCTATGTCAATCTCAGCGGGAAAGCGGTTGGCTCTTTCATGCATTACTACCGGATAGCTGTGGATGATTTGCTCTTGATTTACGATGATATGGACCTCAAGCCCGGCAGAATCAGGATACGCCCATGCGGAAGTTCGGGAGGGCATAACGGGGTTGAATCCGTTATAACGGCGCTTGGTTCCGACAGGTTTCCGCGCATACGTATCGGGATAGGAAGGAGAAAGGCGGCAGGAGGGACAGATGCTGATTTCGTCCTGAAGAACTTTTCCAGGGATGAGCGGCCGGTAATCGAAGAGGCTATAGATAAAGGCGCAAGAGCTGTTGAGACCGTTATCAGGGAAGGATTAAGCGCCGCAATGGATAAATTCAACAAAGGCACAAAGGCACAAAGTTCCAAAGGCACAGAGTAAAAGATAGGCACAAAGGCACAAAGTAAAAGCTCGGTAAGCCCCGTTTATTCTTCGAGTAAGCAAAAGCGCATCGAGAAGATAGGGTCTCGACAAGCTCGAACAATAATTCGTGACCGTGAGCGGTTGCTTTAACTCGTAGTTGCAAAGTTTACTTTGCTTAATGGCAGAGCAAGCCCCGCCACAAAGCGCCGGCGGGCAAGTCTGCAACTACTTTGGTCTAAGTATATGAGCTTCAGCTGTGGAATTGTTGGTCTGCCAAACGTAGGCAAATCCACCATATTCAATTGTCTCACTAAAGGCAGTGCGGAAGTCTCCGATTATCCTTTCTGTACCATTAATCCCAATGCAGGTGCAGTCAGAATCCCGGATGCGCGCATGGAGAAGCTGGACGCACTTCTCAAACCTGAGGAGTTGATTCCGGCGAGAGTCGAGTTCATAGACATTGCCGGACTTGTCGAGGGCGCAAGTCACGGGGAAGGACTCGGCAACAGGTTCCTCGCTGAGATAAGGCGGGTTGACACGGTACTTCATGTCGTGGGCTGTTTCCGCGGTGAGGAAGCGGGCCCGATTGAAGGAATGAAAGTCGTGAATGTGGAACTGGCGCTTTCGGATATGGAAGCGGTTGAGCGGCGTCTGGAGAAAGCGGAACAGATGATCAAGGGGAGCAGAGGCGGTTCGGATGAAGCGGCTGCGTCTCCCCGCGAAGAGAGGGAATTGCTTCTGAAACTCAAGGGCGGACTTGAGAAGGGTATACCTGTTCGTTTGCAGGCGCAGGCGTTGGAGAATTTCCCTCCGGAATTGCGGACGCATTTTCTGACGGCAAAACCTGTCATAGTCGCGGCGAATGTAGGCGAGAAGGATATCGGGCGAAAGATAGACGAGCTTGAAGATTACGGGAAAGCGGAGAGGGTGCCGGTCCTTTATATCTCCGCGCTTCTTGAATCGGAGCTTCTTCAACTGCAGTGCGATGAAGCGGGAGAGTTCCGCAGTGAAATGGGTCTGAACGAATCAGCCCTGGACAGGCTCGTGACGGCAAGCCTGGAAACGCTCGGATTGATTACCTTCTACACTGTGGTGAAGGAAAAGGTAAGTGCGTGGACGGTCAGGCGCGGGACGCTTGCTCCGCAGGCGGCGGGAAAAATCCATTCGGACATGGAGCGGTCCTTCATAAAGGCGGAAATTATCTCTTTTTCGGACTTTGAAGAGTGTGGGAGTGTCAAACAGGCGAGGGAGAAGGGATTGGTTAGGATTGAGGGGAAAGCCTACTCTGTGCAGGATGGAGATATCGTATATTTTCATTTCAGACCTTAGATTGATAAAACAGTTGAAGGTGACGGGCTGGTTGTGTTATCATCGTCGCGTAGCTTTATTAGCGGGACGGGCATGCCTTGACCCGTTAACTTGAAGAGGGGGTGGAAAAGTGTCGGACTATGAGGGTATGCTGCTGATGAATCCGGAGCTTGATGAGGAAGGCATCGGTGCGATAAAACACAGCCTTGAAGAGATTATCACAGGCGGGAGCGGCGAGCTTGCAAGCTGGGAAGGATGGGGAAGAAGGAGGCTGGCAAGCAAGGCGAAGGGAAGAATGGAAGCGACCTATGTTTTGTTCGGTTTCAAGGGCAGCGGGAAGATAGTGAAGGAATTGAGTAGAGTCTGCGGGTTATCGGAAAATGTCTTGAGATGCATGTTTTTGTGTAAGCACAAAGCTCGCTAAATCTCCCAACCTGCGTCGGGGCAGGGAGCAACTACAGATGGGGTGTTCGTGTGCAGATACAGGGTGATGTACGTTTCGGTCTGTCATTCTGAGGAGCAAGGCGACGAAGAATCTAAATAGATTCTTTGCTACGCTCAGAATGACAGTGTTGAACTATAAGGGAGAAAGCAAATGGCGAATTTGAATCGGGTTTTTCTAGTCGGGAACCTTACAAGAGATCCGGAACTGCGTTATATTCCCAGCGGAGATGCGGTTGCTAATCTGGGGCTGGCAGTCAATAGAGTGTATAAGACTAAAGAAGGGGAGAAAAAAGAAGATACGTGTTTCGTTACTGTGGTCGTTTGGCGAAAACAGGCAGAAATCTGTGGTGAGTATCTGAGCAAGGGAAGTCCCATTCTGGTAGAGGGGAGATTGCAAAGCCGCAATTGGGAGACTAATGAGGGCGAGAAACGTAGTACACTTGAGATCGTTGCTTCTCGTATCCAGTTTTTGGGAAAGAAGGGAACCGGACCTGCTGAGTCTGGAAAGAGCCAGGACGCCGGTGCGGAAGAAGACAATTAAAGCAGTGATCAGTGTACAATGAATAGTAATAAATATTAACTAACCACTAATCACTGGCCACTGATCACTATATTTTAGAGGGGGGGTTGAGAATTGGTCCTAAGAAGTCGCAAGAGTAAAAGTGACCGTGATAACAAGCGCGGCGGGCGCAAAAAGGTTTTCAGGAAAAAAGTGTGCAGGTTCTGTGTTGAGAAAATCGAGAAAATAGATTACAAGGACATCCAGAAACTGCGCAATTACGTGAGCGAGAGAGGAAAAATTCTGCCGAGCCGCATCTCAGGAACCTGTGCGAAGCATCAGAGGCAGTTATCGACGGCGGTCAAGAGAGCAAGGGCTGTTGCCCTGCTGCCATAAAAAGACCGTATCTCGTGACTCGTATCTCGAAAAGAGATGTAGCGCTCTGTGACATTAGTTCTTGACGCATTTTGTTTGTCATTCCCGTAAAGCTTGTCCCCGCGAAGGCGGGGAGCGAGGATCCAGAGTGTAACTATAGATTCTGGATTGCCCGGTCGAGCCGGGCAATGACGGTGTTGGGTGAGTACTTACTGGGAGTTATTTCATGAAGGTGATACTGAGAAAAATGGTAGAGAAGCTTGGTAATCCCGGAGATATAGTTGAAGTCAAACGGGGCTACGGGAGCAATTTTCTCCTTCCACACGGGTTGGCATTCCCTGCTACGGAGGTGAACGTTGAGAGAGTCAAAATTGAGAAAGAGAGGGAAGTTACCGCGAAGCAGAAAGGACTGGAGTCTGCAAAGGCGCTGGCTGAGCGCCTGGCTGACGCATCATTGACCGTTCAGGTTGCCGTGGGGGAAGATGAGAAAATGTTTGGGTCAGTCACCTCTATAGATATTGTGAAGGTGCTTGAACAGGAAGGGATAGAGGTGAAGAGGCATGATATTTTGCTTGATGAGCCAATCAGGGAACTTGGAGTCTACACTGTCAAAATCAGGCTTCATTCGGAAGTTAAGGCGGATGCGAGAGTCTGGGTTGTGAAAAAGTAATGGAGCAAAAGAGGGTCCCGCCGCAGAACATTGAAGCAGAAGTCTCTGTTCTCGGTTCCATGCTGATGAGCCCGCAAGCTGTGAACCGGTGCATCGAACTTCTTAATGAGGGAATGTTTTACCGGGAAGCCCATGGGAAGATATTTAAAGGCATGCTGGAGTTGTTTGAGAGGGATGAAGCAATTGACGTAGTCACCCTTGCAGAGCAGCTGCGCCACGACGGCGGACTGGAATCGGCGGGTGGAGCTTCCTATCTTACGAGTCTGGTGGATGGTGTTCCCACGACGGCGAATGTTGCGTACTATGCCAAGATTGTGCGGGAGAAGGCAGTCTTGCGGAGCATGATAGACATTCTTAGCCAGTACGCAAATGAATGCTACGAGAGTCCGGATGATGTTGCCGCTTTTGTAGATAACGTAGAACAGTCTATATACAGCCTCTCAAGAGATAAGCCCGGCCAGGACTTTGTCCAGGTGAAAGATATTATCCATGACAGCCTGGAGATGGCGGAGGCACTGAGCAAGAGAAAGCAGGTTGTTACCGGTATCGCGACGGGGTTCACCGATTTCAACGTGATGACTTCGGGACTTCAGGACTCTGATTTGATAATAATTGCAGGACGCCCTTCAATGGGCAAGTCGAGTCTTGCCGTCAACATCGCTCAGTGGGTGGCAATTAAGGAAAACACGCCGGTTGCCTTTTTCAGCCTGGAAGGTTCTAAAGAACAATTGGTTCAGCGAATGCTCTGGTCTGAAGCGAGAGTAAATGCTCATCAACTGCGGACCGGTTTCCTGGGTGAGAAGGCGTTTGGCGAGTTAGCCATAGCCGCCGGCAGACTTGAGAAAGCTGCCATCTTTATTGATGATACGCCGGCTATCTCGGCGTTGGAGCTGAGGGCAAAGGCAAGACGGCTGAAGGCAAAGGAAGACATAGGGCTGATTGTCGTTGACTATCTGCAATTGATGCAGTGGACAGGAAGGGCTGATAACAGACAGCAGGAGACTTCTGAAATATCGCGGGCACTGAAGTCGCTGGCGAGGGAATTGAGAATTCCTGTGATTGCCCTTTCTCAGCTAAGCCGTGCTGTGGAAGCGCGGACAGACCATCGTCCTATGTTGTCTGATTTGCGTGAATCTGGGGCTATCGAACAGGATGCTGACGTGGTCGTGCTGCTTTTGCGGGAAGGATACTACAACCCGGAGAATGATTCGGGGGAGACTGAGCTTATTATTGCGAAACAGCGGAACGGTCCGGTGGGAACCGTAAAACTGATGTTTATGAAAGAGTATACGAGATTTCAGGATCTTTCTTCGAGGATGCCGGGGGAGAGAAAAGACAATTAAGAATTATGAATTGGGAATGAATTGAAAAGAAAATGGCAATTACGAATTTAAAATTATGGAGGTGAGGAAAATGCTTATAAATCTCATACGCATGCTTCTTTTGGTAGCGTGTGTTGCAGTTGGCAGGCAGGTAGTACCTGCGCTTGGCTTTGAGGACATCACTGCGGCACAGGGTATGATAATAGGCGGAATCGTTGCTATAGTGGTTATCGGTCTTGAGAGGAGTTTGAAGGGAACTTCCATGAAGGAGCTGGGTATTGCGTCTTCCGGCTTGATAGTTGGGCTGGTAGTGGCAAACCTGTTGTCTGCCCCGTTCTATCTGATCCAGATTGGACACGAGCAGAGGTTCATTGCTCCTATCGGACTAAATATCCTGCTGGGCTATCTGGGTGTGGTCATGAGTCTTCAGAGACAGAAGGACCTGACTATGCTCCCGTTTTGGAGAACGGGAGGAGTTAATGGGGGAAGAATGAGGCTTCTTGACACAAACGTGATTATTGATGGGCGTATTTATGACATTGCGAAGGCGGGTTTTCTCGGAGGGAACGTCGTGATTCCGAGGTTTGTCCTTCGCGAACTGCATGCCATAGCTGATTGTCCTGATTCCCTCAAGCGAAAGAGGGGACGCAGAGGGCTTGAAATTCTCAACAAGCTGCGCAAGGATCCCAAAATAAAAGTTACCATTCAGGACACGGATTTTCCGGAAGTGGGGGAAGTTGACAATAAGCTTGTTAAGCTCGCCAAGCTTGTGAATGGCGACCTTGTCACGAACGATTTTAATCTGAACAAGGTTGCAGAACTTGAGGGTGTGCGCGTTCTTAATATAAACGAACTCGCAGGTGCCACAAAACCTGTTGTTCTGCCCGGTGAGGTGATGAGCGTCAAGATAGCCAAAGAGGGGAAGGAACCTAATCAGGGAGTTGGCTACCTGGACGATGGGACGATGGTAGTGGTTGAGAATGCCCGCAGGAGCACGGGTTTAAACGTTGACGCTGTGGTTTCCAGCGTTCTCCAGACCGCTGCAGGGAAGATGATTTTCGCGCGGCTCAAGGGAACGAATGAACGCACATAATAGATTAAAGGTAACCGTGAACGGTTACGATTAAAGAATAGGCACAAAGTGGCAAAGGCACAAAGTAAAACAAAAGATTTAACTCTCGCTTCTGAAAAGCTCTGTGCCTGTTCTTTTGTGTGCCTTTCTTGAGGGTCTGATGTCCGTCGGCTGTCTCTATGTCGTAAGCACTCCTATCGGAAACCTCGAGGATATTACTTCGAGGGCCGTGCGTATTTTGAAAGAAGCAGACCTTATAGCGGCTGAAGATACCCGCCACACGAGGAAGCTCACCGCGCACTACGGAATAAAAACACCTCTCAGAAGTTACTATCAATACAATAGATTCAGACAGGCTGATAAGCTGCTGCAGCTTCTTGATGAGGGCAGGAAAATCGCCCTTGTCTCGAATGCGGGAACTCCGGGAATCTCTGACCCTGGTTCTCATCTTGTCAGGCTGGCTCTGGAGAAGGGGATTCGAGTAGAGCCTATTCCGGGTCCTACGGCTCTGATAGCCGCTCTTTCGGTATCGGGCTTAGCCGGGACCAATTTCATTTTTTACGGCTGGCTTTCTCCGAAAGGGGGTAGAAGGAAAAGGGAACTCGAGAGCCTGGAGGGGGAACATAGAACGATAATTTTCTATGAGGCTCCACACCGCCTGCTTCGTACGATAAGAGACATTCACGAGGTTTTGGGCGATAGGGATATGGTTATTGGCAGAGAGCTTACGAAGAAGTTCGAAGAAGTATTGCGCGGCAGGGTTTCGGAGCTGATTGCGATTTTCGAGGAGAGGAAACCGAGAGGAGAGTTCACGCTTATTCTAAACAGCAAGAAATAGTAGTGCTTTGTAACATTAATTCTTGTCATTGCCCGGCTTGACCGGGCAATCCAGAATCCTATGAGGCTGTCTAATGGCGAGATAAATCGGGCAACTACAGTTGGATAAACCCGGATAAACGCATGCAAAACATAAGAGACAAATTCAGACAGGTATTCCCGGCGGAAGGGGATGTAACGGTAGTCAGAGCTCCCGGAAGAGTCAATCTGATAGGAGAGCATACCGATTATAACGGGGGGTTTGTCTTGCCCGCCGCCATTGAGCCTCAGGTGATTATGGCGGGACAGAAAAGGGACGGCGGTGAGATATCAATTTATGCGAGTATCCCGGATGAACAGGTTAGTTTTTCCCTCGACAGGATTCGGCGCGACCCTGAACACATCTGGGCTGACTACATAAAGGGCGTAGTTCTTATGCTGAAGGAGAGAGGGTTTGAATTATCCGGAATGAACATTTTTGTCGGCGGCAATGTTCCTGTCGGCGTCGGAGTCAGTTCTTCAGCGGCTCTTGAGGTAGCAGCTGCATTTCTCTTCAAGGAAATCTGCGGTTTTTCTCTTGAACCTGTGGATATGGCAAAACTGTGCCAGCGCGCGGAAAATGAATTCGTAGGTATGAGATGCGGATTGATGGATCAGTTTGTCTGCTGTCTCGGCAGAAAAGGAACAGTTTTGTTCCTGGACTGCCTGAAGGAGGAGTATGAGTACGTTCCCCTGGAAGGCGGCCTCAAACTGGTAATCTGCGACACAGGGGTCCGCCGCCAGCTTGCCGGCTCCGAATACAACCAGAGGCGAAAAGAATGCGAGGATGCTGTGTTGGTTCTCAGCGATTATATCCCCGGGATAGAATATCTGCGCCAGGTCTCTCCCGCCGATTTTGAAAAGTACAGGCGGAATCTGTCCCCAACCGCTCAGAAGAGATGTGAGCATGTCATTTACGAGAATGAAAGAGTTCTCGGGACAATAAGTGCTTTGAGAGAAGGCAGGTTTGCGGATTTAGGCAGACTTATGGAGGAGTCCCACGGAAGCCTCAGGGACAAGTACGAGGTCAGCTGTCCCGAACTCGATTTGATGGCGGAGATTGCCCGAAACGTTGCCGGCTGTGTTGGAAGCCGCATGTCGGGAGCGGGTTTCGGCGGGTGCACCGTGAATCTGGTTGAGGGACGGGCTGCAGCTGAGTTTAAAGAAAAAGTCGGGCATGAGTATTTTCTCAAGACAGGGATTAAGCCGGGCATTTATGTATCGGAGGCGTGCGAAGGAGCAGGACCTTATTCTGTTACGACCCCTTAT